>JBOIEG010000591.1:0-2157 GCA_050740915.1 Gammaproteobacteria bacterium
GCTCGGGATCTCGCGTTCCGGCGGTGCTCGGAATCCTCATGTATTTCAATATACACTGCGGTTCCTGCGCTCCGGCGGAACGCGACCTTCCTTCGCTCGCGACGGTTTTTTCACAAACTCTCAGCGCTGCCAGGGGATCGATCCCGAGCAGGCGCAAATGGGGTCCAGCGCGGGTGTCCACAGTCAGGTAGCCCTCCACCACCGGCCGCAGGCCCTTAAAGCCTTGCTGCAAGCGAAGCCGGGTGAACAGCTTTTCGTCCAGTCCTTGGGCACCACCGACCACGCGGTGGGTGGCTTTTCCAACGACCGCTTCGGTGGAATAGGTAAAGGCGGCGGCGCTGGTGCTGGCCAAGTCGATGGAAACCACCACGGCCACGCCGAGGGCGACGCCGATGACGGCCAGCAACAGCTGCCAGGGGTGCTGGTGTAGAAAGCCCAAGCTCGCGCGGGCTAGCAAGCGGCTCATCGAGGTGGATGTGGCTCGAAGAGACGGCCGTCCCGTATCGTCAGCATGCGATCCGCCAGTTCCGCGAACTCGGCGCTGTGAGTCGCCATGATCATGGCCTTGCCGGTTTCGCGAACGGTTTGCTCCAGGATCGCCAGCACCTCTTGGCCTGTCTCCAGATCGAGATTTCCCGTGGGCTCGTCGGCTAGGATCAGGTCCGGCTCATGGATGATGGCCCGCGCGATCGCGACCCGCTGTTGTTCCCCACCGGAGAGCTGGTCTGGGAAATGTGCGGCGCGCTCCCCTAGAGCCATTCTCTGCAGCAGATCCTTGGCACGCCGCGATTGCTCGTGGCTGTTGATGCCGATGAGCTCCAGAGGTAATAGGATGTTCTCCTCTACCGTGAGGGTAGGGATCAGATTAAACGTCTGGAATATAAAACCGATGTGATGGCGACGAAAAAGCGTTCTCTCGTTCTCCCCAAGCGAACTGAGGCAGGTTCCGCGAAAGAAGACTTCACCTTGGCTGGGCATGTCGATGCCGCTGATGAGGTTCAGCAGTGTCGATTTCCCTGAGCCGCTGCGGCCCAGTAACACCACGAATTCCCCTTCATGCAGGACAAAATCGAGTTCTTTAAGCACGTTGATTGTTTCTGCTGGGCCTAGGTAGACCTTGCTCACTCGGCGCAGTTGTGCGATGGGGGTTGTTGTCGTTGGAGAATGGCGTGCTTTTGATAAGATCATGTTCATGGGCACACAGCCACGCCTTCAGGGAAAGACCGCGGTCATCACCGGCGCGAGCAGCGGCATCGGCCGCGCTATCGCTTGCTTGTTCGCCCACCATGGGGCACACGTGGTGGTGAACTATAACCGATCACGGGAGAAGGCCGAGCAAGTGGTTGGCGCGATCGAACGCAGCGGGGCGAAAGCGACGCCCATCCAGGCCGATGTCTCCAAGACCGAAGACGTCGATCGGCTTATCGATGCGGCGCTCGCCCTCAACGGCCGCATCCATATCTGGGCCAACATAGCCGGCGCCGATATCCTAACCGGCGCCGAGGCGGGTTTGTCTGATCTGAACAGACTCGATCGGCTGATCGCGGTCGATCTGCGCGGCACTATCTTGTGTAGTTGGCGTATAGCGGAGCGGATGCGGCTATGGGGTGGCGGGGTGATCCTGAACATGTCTTGGGATCTGGCTATCCACGGGATGGAAGGACGCAATCCCGAGATGTTCGCGGCAGTAAAAGCGGGGGTGCTGGGTTTCAGCAAGTGCTTGGCTCGTTCTTTCGCCCCTGAGGTGCGGGTAAACGATCTCGCGCCCGGCTGGATCGAGACCGCTTTCGCGAAAGAGACGATGGCTCGATCGACCTATGAGCGCGTGCTGATACAGACGCCTTTGCGGCGCTTCGGAACTCCCGAGGATGTGGCTCAGGCCGCGCTGTACTTGGCCTCTGATGAGGGGGCGTTTATCACCGGCCAGACCCTGCGTGTCAATGGAGGGCTCATTGGGTAGAGCGCTGTGGCTGATGCCGATCCACCCTAGGAGCCTGTCGGACTTAGGATGAATCTACTACGGCGGTGGGAAATCGGTCCATTTTTCCGATCATTTTCGTTAAATAGCACTCGCTATTCGCCTCAAATGATCTAAAAACTGCCCTCGATTTCCCACTCGCCTCGCTACGATCCCCTAAGTCCGACAGGCTCCTAGGC
>JBOIEG010000592.1:0-2456 GCA_050740915.1 Gammaproteobacteria bacterium
CACTCTCGGGCCTCTCACCCACAAGCTCCACAGCGCCAACAAATTCTGAAAGAAATATCGGGAAAACTGCCAATAAGTGTTACCTATGTGCCAAGAATAAAGTGTTACCTATGTACCAGGTTGCACACAGTGGGGATACGTGAGTGCTCGGGAGGGTTTGCAGATACAGCACCTAATCCTGCCAACGTTCCTCCATTCTCATTGCTTGCTGCTCGGTTGTGGTGAAGCGTGTCCCCGAGTTGCCAATCAATCGTCGATCACGATCCCCCAAGGAAACTGGCCGACATTCACCGTTGCGATCACCTCGCTTTTATTCGTGTCGATCACGGAAACGGAATGACTCAAGCCGTTGGTGGTATATAGGCGCTTCCCGTCCCGAGAAATCGCCAAGCCCCAAACACGTTCGCCCACCGGGATATCTTTCTTGATCTCCAAAGTTTCGGCGTCCAATACGAATACCTTGTTAGCGCGCCCTCCCGCAACATAAAGCATACGCTCGTCTTTGCTGAGACGCACGTCTTTGGGTTTTGCCTTGTCGTCGGCAAGTACCTTCTTGTTGACGATTTTGTGGTTGCTCATGTCGATGCGCTTGACTTCGCCCCCGATTTCCGAGCTCGCATAGGCCCACTTTCCATCCTGGGAGAAAACCGCGGCCCGCGGTCTAGAGCCAACGAGGATGTTGGCGATCACTTCGTGCCCCGGAACGTTAATGACATGGAGCATGTTGGTGGATTCGCTGGTGACGATAACCTGCTTCCCATCGGGTGAAACGGCCACGCCCTCTGGTTCCAATCCCACGGGGATCTGGGCCACTATTTGGCCGTTTTTAGGATTTAGTACCGTGGCCTTTGCGTCGTCTTCATTCGACAGATAGATATTGCCGTTTGGATGCAGGTCAAACGCCTCCGGATCATCGCCGGATGGGATTTTGCGCAAGACCGCTAAGCTCTTGGGGTCGACGACGGCGATCGCGTTCTCTGCGCCCAAAGCGACGTAGAGCTCAGTACCATCGGGCGCAAGCCCGATCCCGCGAGGTCGTTTGCCGACCGCAACGGTTTTTTCGACTTTGTTCGTGCGGCTGTCGATGACGCTTATCGAGTCATCTTTTTCATTGGTGACAAACACCCGCAACGTCGGTTCGGCAGTGCTCGGCAGGGCGGTGACCGTGCTGACTAAGAACGTAAGCAGTGATATCGTTCGAAGAGGACTTATCACGGGATGATCTCCTGGTTCTATGTCGTTCGTCATTCGGGGCATTTGGAAAAATTAGATCCGTGGAATTTTTGCGATCGCAAAGCAAAAATACGATTTTTGCTTTGCTCCATGTTTCAAACAGTAACCCTGTGCGGTGGCATATCCCTATACCGCCGGGCACTTCGAATTAATCGAAGCGCCCTTGGGGCCGTTTATCCACCTATCCCGATCATTTTGCACAATCCGCAATACCCAGACTGTCCAGATTTTCCGGCTCGACTTCGCCGACGATTTTGTCGGCTTCGACCACCAACAGTAGTTGTCGCAACTGTCCTGTTTCGTGGAAGCTCATATCGGTGCCCTTTTGACCGTCGAACTTTAGCTCCGTCCTCAGAAACTCGAGCAACCGCTTAGGGTCATCGGTTTGGATCCGCGCCGCCGTGTCGGCAATCATCCTGACCGCCACCCAGCCTGCCCAAGAATAATCGTCCATAGGAAAGTCGTGGGCTTTCTTGAAGCGCTTATTGAGCTGCTCCCCCGCGTACTTCTTCAACGATGGATGCCAAGCTAATGCATAGGCGCGAGTATTTGGATGCTTGACCTGCCATTGCGCCATGGCGTCGCGTTTCATCCTGGTGCTAGGAATTATGTGAAACACATTAGGCAGGCATGCCTCCCGAAGCTCATCGTTCTCCATCGTTAGATTGAAAACGGGAAGGGTGGAATTTCGCTCGCTGAGCTCTCGCAGGCTCTTGGCGTCGGAAGCGACCAGCACGGTCGAAATAGGAGCCGGCAATTTCTCGCTGCTCTCGAGCCAAACGAGCTTGTGGCGTCGTCCCAAAAACTGTCCTTGGATGTTGGCCTCCGCGAGACCCTGCTGCACGCCGAGAAAAACGGAGGATTTCTTATCGCCGAAATAAGCGACTCTAAGCTCGTCGAGTGTTGCCTGTTCCTCTGCCCTTAGCACAACCCACAAGAACAAGACCACGCAGGTGAGGGTGCTTTTTATGATGGTTGTGAAAGGCGAACTGAACTTCATCACGGTCCGTGCTCCGGCTCTTACCTACCCGGAAGCGAAAGAATGGCGTGCATTGTACCTGGAAGCCCGTGCGATGTTTACCGCTTGCTGTTGAGAAGCCTAGGAGCCTGTCGGACTTAAGGCGGAACTTTTGATGTGCAAACCGATCGGATCGGCAATGGATTCAATGAGCGAACGTGCATGAGCCACTTCCGTCAATGCGATCGTGACACACCCTACCTGC
>JBOIEG010000593.1:0-1041 GCA_050740915.1 Gammaproteobacteria bacterium
CACTCTCGGGCCTCTCACCCACAAGCTCCACAGCGCCAACAAATTCTGAAAGAAATATCGGGAAAACTGCCAATAAGTGTTACCTATGTGCCAAGAATAAAGTGTTACCTATGTACCAGGTTGCACAAGGGGATACGCACGAAGGCCACGTATCGGTACTCCGGTGTCGGTGCTTGTAAGTTCATCTCCCGGACAAAAGCGGCCTTTCCCGCGCTTGAGGATTTCGTCGTCTGTGGTCACAAAACATTCCCCGGCTATCGCGCACGCGATGTGTCAGGCGTTTGCAGTTAGAATGCACGGGGCGCGTGCCCGCACATCACAAAGAAACCGAAGATGATCACTGCCACCTATCGCTGGATCGATCGCAACATCCTCGAGCTTGGCCGCGAGATGCGGTTGTCCTATTTGCCGCCACTCATGGTCTACATGGCGGCGGGCATCTCGGGCCTGACCGGCATCGTCGGCACCTTCTTCGTCAAGGATTACTTGGACCTCTCCGCCGCCTTCCTCGCCACGCTGGGCTTCTGGGCGGGGATCCCCTGGGTGCTCAAGATGCCGCTCGGGCATCTGGTCGATCTCATCTGGCGCTGGAAGAGCCTGCTTGTCTACCCTTCAGTTGCATAAATTCTGTTAGGTAGTGGCAGAAAATGGCGTTGGTTAAGGGTTTTAACGAGTTTTAAGCTTTTCGCTGGACACCACCGTGGGTGAAGTCTAGCCATCCTGCAAGAAGGCTGATCCTATGATCAGAAAACGATGGAAAGCGGCCTACGCTTCTCGGTATAATATGTTTCCCGAAACTATAAGATCCGAGAAGGAGACCGCTTCTATGAAGTGTAGCAGAGCCGACGTTCACTGCAAGACTCACAGCCTTCCTCAACTGCGTTTTGAGGACAGCCAACTGATCTCGTTCTCTTGGCTCATCCTCATTCAAGAGCTCTTCTCGCGTCTGGGGCTGAAGGAGCGATTGCGGCGCTGTTTTAGCCATCTGAAGGTCAGCCCCATTTTTGGCTATCCCACCCTGGTGCTGTGCGTGGTTGTGCA
>JBOIEG010000594.1:0-1411 GCA_050740915.1 Gammaproteobacteria bacterium
GATGGTTTTACACCACGCCGCTTTCTGACTGTCATTAATCTCCCCCAGATACAACACTTGCCTCTGGACAATGCGATTGCCTTGCGTGCGTCGGTTTTCCACGATGCTCCAATAACGGTGTTCCTTCGGTTCTGTCAACTCGAGTGGCGACCGTCCATAATTTTGGCATGAACCGTCAAACAAGCTATCGTGGTTATCGCTTCTCGCCCGAGATCATCAGCCATATGCCGTATGGCTCTACCATCGGTTCACGCTGAGCTTTAGAGATATCGAAGATCTGCTGGCTGAGCGAGGGGTCATCGTTACGTATGAATCCATTCGACAGTGGTGCATGAAGTTCGGTCCGAACTATGCCCACCAGCTTCGCAAACGCCAAGGCCGATTGGGGGACACGTGGCTTATGGATGAGGCGGTGATCGTCACGGTCCAAGCGGAACGCCGTTATCTCTGGCGTGCTGTTGACCAAGACGATAACGTCATCGACATCCGGGTTCAGAAACGTAAAGACAAACAAGCCGCGAAGCGTTTCTTCCGTAAGATGTTGAAGCACCAAGGTCGATCGCCGAGGCTGATGGTGACCGACAAACTGAAGAGCTATCGAGCTGCAAGAAACGAAGTCATGCCATCGACTGTGCACTGCCGAGATCGCTACGCCAATAACCGAGCGGAAGCCTCACACCGACATACGCGCCAACACGAGAGGCAGATGAGGCGATTCAAATCATCCGGACAAGCCCAACGATTCCTGTCTGTTCACAGCCAAGTCCGCAACCTGTTTCGCGTCGGCCGTCATCTTTTAAGGGCGTGTCATTACCGCCTGTTCCGTGAGCGCTCGTTTTCGACTTGGCAAGAGGTGACTTGCGCCTGGTGAATCGGTAGCTGAACCTGAACCGCAGCCGAAAACAAGCTACGTTCGATAACTTGTCAAAGCCGTCCGATCATCCTACCGCACCTACGCCACAATCCGCATGTGAAGATCGTGCGCCATGCTCTGGCGCTGAATGAACGCCACTCTTGGTTCAACGCCACCACCTGGGAGCGACTCGATTCCGATGAGCAAGGCGCCGCACTGCGTCTCACAAAGATAGAACTTGACGAACTTAAAAAGCAAGACATTGAAGAGGCATGGTTTCGTGGCTGTCACTCCGACATCGGCGGTGGCGATGTGGAAGAAGTTACCGCCAGGATTGCCCTGCGTTGGATGTTGGGGGAAGCCCATGCCGCTGGCGTACGGCTATACATAGCGTCTTAAACAATGTCGCATAGCCTTGTTACACTAACGGTATCTCTGTGGCCGACGGGAGGTTCCGTTATGAGGAAACTGGAAATCAGTGACGCTGATGTGATGGGTATCGCGATCCGGCAAGAGATCGAGCGCAACGAAGAAGCGCGCTCATCGGCTGCACGGATT
>JBOIEG010000595.1:0-1854 GCA_050740915.1 Gammaproteobacteria bacterium
GGTCAGAGCTGCCCGCGTCTCGGCGGCGTCCGAGGCACGGGTCCCGACCCGCAATCCGCTGTAGAGCGCCACCATGATGAGGCCCGTAAGCGTCAACGCGAGCAGCAGCTCGACGAGCGTGAATCCCCTACCCGCGCGCTGCTGAGAGCTTGTGAAAAAATCGTCGCGAGCGAAGGGAGGTTGCGTTCCGCCGGAGCGCAAGAGCGTTTCGCCGGGAGCGAAACGGAGCGCAAGCCCCGTAGGGGCGAGTCTCAGGATGAGACGAGCAACCGGAGTTTATATTGAAATACCGAGGATCCCGAGCACCGCCGGAACTCGAGATCCCGAGCGCAGCAGATTTTTTCACAAGCTCTGAGTCGTCCGCGGCACTAAAACACGGCGCTCTGCTGGGCAAACGGTGATCAGTGCTTCATCGACAAAGGCAACTAACCTACAATATTCGGATCCCGGTGCGGCAGGATGGATTGCCGCAAAATGTCAACCCAAATAAAGGGCAGGTGAATGTCGCTTTCCGCTAAAATCGCGCTCGGTGCCGTGGTCGTCTGTATCGGCTCCATTGTCCTCGCCAATGTCGTCGCGCCACCGGAGAACGTATTCTATGGGCTGTCGGAAGAGGAGCAGCGCCAGATCAAGTTCACTTTAATTTTTTTGCGGGGGTTAAATACATTTTCCATCCCCATCGCCTTGGTCGCCGGGGTTTTTTACTACATCGGTCGCCGAAATCGCAAATTCGAACAGCAACATGCCAAAGAACGCGCGGAGCGGGCCGCCGCAGAGCTCGCAAACGAAGAGGCACCTGGCTTGCCCGCGATCGTCGATCCGCAGCTGCAAGCCCTCAAACAGATTTTGGCGGATATCCACGCTTCGAGCGGCTCTGCGCAGACGAAGCAAGAGGCCGAAACCATCGTCGCATCCATCGAACGAACGTGGGACGATGCTCAGCGCAACGGAGAGGAATTTAAACACCAGGTTAAGGCGCTGATCGCGATCGCGGACGACGCCCTTAAAGGAACAAGCTGTTCCGCCTTGCGGACGATAAAAGCTATGCTGTAGAAACGCAAGCAAGCGGGCTCGCAATGAGGATCACGGAATTGAGCCTTCCAGGTAACGATGCAAAGAACTTCGAACGCCCATGGGCTATCAAGAACTCGAACAAGACACGGCAAAAAAAAGCGCCACAAATTATCTAGCCGTGTTTGTCAAAGCGGTCGGGATCATAGTGCTGCTGGTCGGTCTTTGGATCGGGGTAAAGGTAATGTCTGAGGCTTGGGCGCTCTATCAAGCGCCTCATCACATCGAACGCTTTGCGAGCGCCGTGGAACACGGCTCAAACCTCGACAAGGTGTTATCGATAAGAGCAGCCGGGACAGGCGCTGAGCGCAATGTCTCAGGCAAGGCAGGCATGGCGGGCTACGAAGAAGAAGGTGAAAAGCCGGTATTTAAGCTTTCTTATTTTGCCGCTTGGGGGATCGTGATCATGTTGTTGCTTCTTATTGGACGACTCGCGATGACCGCCATTAAAACCGGCGGCGAGCTCGCCCTGTACGACAAGCAAATCAAACACCTCGCCAAAGTTGAGGGACCCTCCCCGGATGGCGGGACCGGTCGCCGCATGGACGGGCCAAAAGAACGCTTCAGGCGGAGCTGACGAAGGCCAAAAAAAAGTGCTGGTTCGGTTGTTGCCCAAAACCGGAACCAGCACTAATCGGTCATGCTAGTGTAGTATCCCTTAAATAACTTTACAGTTAAGCCGCCTTCTTTTTTCCCTCGGGGCAGGGTGGATCTGGGCTTGATCTGCTCCATCTTGACCCGCGCCCGCTCGATCTTCTTGATGATGTCCTCGACGGTGGCCGT
>JBOIEG010000596.1:0-3171 GCA_050740915.1 Gammaproteobacteria bacterium
GAGGTCTGGGAGATCGCCCCGGCGCGGCAGCTTCGTGAGCGTGCCGGATTTAAAAGAGGCGATCGAGGAATTTAGGCAAGCCTGGAACCAAAATCCCAAGCCCTTCATCTGGACGACCACCGTCGAGGACATTATCAAGAAGATCGAGCGGGCGCGGGTCAAGATGGAGCAGATCAAGCCCAGATCCACCCTGCCTCGAGGGAAAAAGAAGGCGGCTTAACTGTAAAGTTATTTAAGGGACACTACACTCCGCTGCAAAGTTCAACTGCAATCCCTCGGCAATCGCCGCCAGGCGCTTGTCCCGCGTCCAGAGCCGGGTGGTGCCGGCGAGTGCAACCGAGGCGAGCAGGTGAACATCGAGGTAGCCGATGCCGCGGCCCATCAGTTCGCGCCGGTCGATAAAGCCCAGCGCCTCGGCGTCGGTAGCAACCGGCGCCGGCGGAAGGTCATGCAGCAGGGAAAGTAACTCCACGCGGTTGTTGAGGTTACCGCAGGCCAGTTCGCCGACCACGAACGGGTGCATCAACACTTGTCCGGCTTCCAACGCGGCAATCAGGTGTGGCTCGGGTTTGCGCAGGTGGTCGATCCAGACGGAGGTATCGACCAGGATCACGCCGGCTCCGAACGCCGCCGAGGAATCGGCTTCGCCTGCGGCTCGCTGCCGCCCAGTCGCGCCAAGCGGCGGGCGCTTTCGCGCTCGATCAACGCCTTCAGACCCTCACGGACAAGCGCCGAGCGTTCTGTCAGTCCGGTCATGCGCTGCGCCTGGTCGAGCAGCGTTTCATCCAGGTTAATTGTAGTACGCATGAGCGATGCCTCGTGAAGAAGATGCGCTAATGATACATCAAGTGATGCTGATGGCGATGTCTTCGTGGGTGATCATTGGTTCCGGGTTCAGCACTTGACTCCCGCCACCATTTGGTCGAACGTGGTGTCGACCCTGGCCTCGAAATCGGCTTCCGGTAGCGCATTGGCCATGATGCTTGCTGATGCGTGTCGCGGCTATTTGATTGAGGACATTCCTCCGGGCTGAGCGGGCCCGTACACGTTCCGATGACGGAGTCAGCGATGCGTTCTTTGCCAGTAGCCGGCTCCGCGCCGAGCCAAGCGCTACCGGCTGTGCTATGAACCTAGACAGGACGTGGGGCGAAGTTTGCGCTTGCACTGGAGCAGTGCAAGACGCAGCTTGTTGACTAAGCGACGCGCCGAAGCGGGGGAGAAGGAAGAGGACGCTGAGCTTCGGTGCCAAATCGTTAGTTCGCCAGAGTCTATCGACAAGGCATTAAACGGGGAAGAAACTCTCTTAAGGATAAGCGCCAACACGCCGGCGAGCACTAGTCCCAGCATCTTTTTAATGAGCGTCAGTTCGCGCCGTACTCCTTCAAGGCGGGTCTCAATTGTCAGCTCCAACCACGTTAAGGTCGCGTTTGGCCGCAATATCGAGTTCGCCTTGTGCTTCTTGGGAAAGCTTCGGACATGGCTTTGGCTTGTGCTTCCGGCACGCCCGCCGCTTTTAGCTTCTCAACGAGTGTATCGAAAGTGAGAATAGCCATGGGGCCAACCCCTGCGGCGCGTTCCGGATATCAAAACGCATTGGTGGGGGCCATGCCTGACGGCTCCCCGCTCTGTGTGCCCACTAGGCACGCCTTGGGAATGGGTGGCGTGCGAAGGGCGATGACTCGCGCATGTTATCGACTGGGATTTGCACGAGACGCATAGCCCCGAGACAATTCGCCACGCAAGGGCAACAAATTTTTCGGCCAAATTCGCTTTCGCCGTCCGTCTACTTTTATTGTCCGTGTAGGATTACGATAGGAGGTACAGGCTTTGAGCGAAGGTGCTGTTATGTTGCCCGACCTGAGCCCGCCTCGAGATCGACTCCCCCGACACCGACGTCATCAGCAGCGCCTTGGAGTTGCCTGAAACCTTCTTCGATATCTCGACGCTCTTGACCCAGGGCTGCGCTCCCGGGGCAGAGCTCAGCCGCTTGGTGGTGCGTAAATACGAGGTATTGCCGGATTCGCCAGCCGCCTTGCGGGTGCCGCCGCCGGGCGGGCTGCTTAACACCGATGCTCAAGATGCGGGGTTTGCTTTGACTCGCGAGACTCTAGGGCCTGGCTTTGAGCACTCGATTTTCGACCGCGCCGGCTTGAGGCGTCACCGGCAGTAAAGACCCCGCATCCGCAGGACGTAAATTCAGCGCGTATCGATCGCTTGCTTCAGACGACAGCGCAGCATCAACCGCGAGGACAGATGGCTGAGGCGTTTGCGCTTCTGCACCAGGCCAGAGTTCTGCTTGAGAGCCATCCGGACCAAGCCCGCAGCGCCCTCGTCCTCGGCCGGCTAAGCGACGGGTACTTGCTGGAACGGCGGCTGGAAGAGGCATCCGGCGCCGCCGAGACTGCCGTGGCGTCCGCCCGCAAGCCCGCGGTGCGCGCCGCCGCCCTCAATCACCTCGGTAATGTGCGGATGGCCGAGGAGCGCTATCCCGAGGCGATCGAAGCCTATCGGGAAGGAAGCGCCTTGGCTGAGCGAACCTCCGATCCGGGGCTCGCCGCCAGCCTATTGACCAATGCCGTGCACAGCCATTTAGCCAATGCAACTCCCGAGCAAGCGCTCCCCGCCCTCAAGGATGCTCTGGCTAAGACACATTCCCTTCCGCTTTCCCCTAGCAAGAGCTTGGGCTTGATCGGCCTCGGCCATCTCGCCCAGCGCCTTGCGCTCGCGATACCTGAAGAACGGAGCACTTTGATCCAATCCGCCCACCAGGCACTGACCCAAGCGCAGGCCCTCGCGGGGGCAACGGGGGATGTTCGCGCCAAGGCCGATGCGGCTGGATATCTGGGAGAGCTGTCCGTGATGGAAGGGCGTTATCCAGAAGCGGAACGCTTGTTTCACCAGGCGCGCTTTTTTGCTGCCCAGGCCGATGCGCCGGAGCTCTCCGCACGCTGGCAATGGCAACTGGGACGCGTGCTCGGAAGTGTTGGTGGTGCAGAAATGCGCGCGGGATGAGGCCACCGAGCGGCTCCGCCTCAGTCACTCCAAACACGACTGGGATGCGCTCGTCGAGCGCATCGCTGGGTTGTTCCATGACGCCCTCGCCCGGGCGGACAGCATCAGAGGACAGCCCGGGCGTGCTGAATCTGTCACCCAAGAGAAAACGAGGACTCC
>JBOIEG010000597.1:0-1080 GCA_050740915.1 Gammaproteobacteria bacterium
CGCAGCGCCACCTGTTGCGGAGTTCCGTGTGCGGATCCCCATGTCTCCAGCGGCGTGCGTTCAGCCGGCTGCAACTTGATCGCCACGCGGGTGTTCGGCATGAGCGAGACCATAGCAATCACTGAAAGTCTGTAAAGTTATTTAAGGGACACTACACTAGATAGTTAGACTGCGCGCGGGGGTTGCGAACAACTCTATCCGGAACCGGCCCAAAGCCTGTGGGCGCTCGGCGCTCAAAACCAGCGTTGTTTTTATGACCATTAATGACTATCATAAGACTATGATGCGTGTGCGGATCGCTGATCTCAAAAGCCACCTAAGTGAGCACCTCCGCAAAGTGCGAAGCGGCCACAGCCTTACGGTCCTGGATCGAGATACTCCGATTGCGCGCATCGTGCCCTACGAGCAGGATGGCGCCTCGCTCAAAGTTCGGCCTCCGCTACCAGGCGCACCGAAGCTCCAGCGCGTGCCGTTGCCGCCGCCCCTGCGTTTGCAGCGGGATATCGTGGATCTCTTAATGGAAGAGCGGCAAGCCGAGCGGTGATCGCGTACCTGGACTCCTCGGTCCTGCTGCGCATCGTCTTAGGTCAAGGAAATGCCCTGAAAGAGTGGCAGGGCATTGAACAGGGTATCGCTTCTGCCTTGCTCGAAGTGGAATGTCTGCGCACCTTGGATCGATTGCGGTTGGCCCAGGGGCTCGGCGATGACGAGATCGCAATGCGAAGGGAAGTTGTGTTTCGGCTTATCGAGGCAATGGAGGTGGTCGAGATCACCCGCCCTGTGCTTGCGAGGGCCGCCCAGCCGCTCCCGACTTCGCTCGGCACGCTGGATGCCATCCATCTAGCCACCGCTTTGCTGTGGCGGGAGTTAACGGGAGCGGATCTAGCGATGGCCACACACGATGGGGCGCTGGCCACCGCTGCGAAAGCCAGCGGACTGCGGGTGTTCGGCATCTAGTGTAGTGTCCCTTTAATAACTTTACAGACTTTCCAGTGATTGCTATGGTCTCGCTCATGCCGAACACCAGCGTGGCGATCAAGTTGCAGCCGGCTGAACGCACGCCGCTGGAGACATGGGGAT
>JBOIEG010000598.1:0-1248 GCA_050740915.1 Gammaproteobacteria bacterium
CTCCGTTCAGCTCCTGAGTCGAAAACACCCGCTTGATCCGCTCTACCATCGTGATAGCTTGTCGTTGTTTCACTCGGTCCCCCTTATGACTAGAGTCAATCGTGCTTGATTGCTCTATGGGATCGAATGAAACCTCGTTAGTTCCCCTTATAATTCAATAAGTTTAAAGATCCTACGTATGAAGGGACACTACACTAGATCGTGTTCGCATAATTTAGGTCTCGCAAAATCAAAGTCGAACACGATGACAGACGCGCCCCACCCCACCAAACGCTCGATCAGCCGCGCATGGATGGATCGTGGCCACTCCCCAGGCAGGGTGGAAAGCCCAAGATGCCTTCCGGTTTGGTCGTCGATCGCCACCACAACCGCGTCTGGCGGCGGCTCGATGGCGCCTCTGAGCTTAAACAACCATCTCAACCCGACGGCCTGTTCGAACCCTGCGCCAACGGGTGTCAGCCCCAGGACGGCGCCCGCCAGAGCCGTGGCGATGCCAGCGATGAGAGCTTTTAGCCACCGGCGCGTTGCCATTGTAGCGGGCGAGGGGTGGCGAGATCTGGTCGATAGGAGTTTTAGGTTTACACTCTTTCAGTCATAAAGCGGAGTTTATGGACGAGCTCTCGCATGACATGCACCGCGAAGAAGGGGCTCTGTTGCACCATGAACAGGAACCGCTTCTCATCCACCGGCGCCAATCGGCATTGACTCAACGCCACGGCGCTCGCACTCCGGGGTTGCGAATCGATCAACGCCATCTCGCCCACGAGGTCTCCGGGCCCCAACTCGCTGATGGGCTGTCCGTGCTTCCGGATCTCGACCTTGCCTTCCAGAACGACGTACATCACCTTACCGGGTTGTCCTTCCTCGAAGATCGTCTTTCCAGCCGAGCATTCTTCGACATTGTCGGCATTCTTGAATATATTCAATGTGTTCATGGTGGTCCCTCCACTGAGAAAGCTAAACGGTCTTGGTCACACAAGGCAATAGTGTGTCGAAGATCCTGCTGTTGGGCAACCGAGATGTAATCCAATCTTCATGATGCCTATCGCACAACACGCACGGTTGCTAGTGTAGTGTCCCTTAAATAACTTTACAGTTAAGCCGCCTTCTTTTTTCCCTCAGGGCAGGGTGGATCTGGGCTTGATCTGCTCCATCTTGACCCGCGCCCGCTCGATCTTCTTGATGATGTCCTCGACGGTGGCCGTCCAGATGAAGGGCTTGGGATTTTGGTTCCAGGCTTGCCTAAAT
>JBOIEG010000599.1:0-1603 GCA_050740915.1 Gammaproteobacteria bacterium
AATTTAGGCAAGCCTGGAACCAAAATCCCAAGCCCTTCATCTGGACGGCCACCGTCGAGGACATCATCAAGAAGATCGAGCGGGCGCGGGTCAAGATGGAGTAGATCAAGCCCAGATCCACCCTGCCTCGAGGGAAAAAGAAGGCGGCTTAACTGTAAAGTTATTTAAGGGACATTACACTAGAGAGCACCCTGCCATCGAAGCGGGAGCTTGAATCGGCGTTAAAGGACTATTTCGAGAGCTCGCGCTCTGTGGCCAAAGAGCCGAGCTTGGGCCCAGCCGAAGCCGCAGTCTCGACAGAGTCGCCCTCGCAGGTCCAGTACGACGTACCCCCCTCTACGGAAGCTACCGTTCAGGCTTTGGGTGGCGACGGTGCTGTGCCCACGCATGAGCGAATAGAACCGATCGCGCCGCCGCCGTTTCGCATGAGCTCCGATCCTGTGGCCACGCACGTCACGGCCCATACGGTCTTTTCGTCGACGCAAGCGACTTACGCCTCGCGCGTCAAGCATTATTCGCTGTTCTCAAGTCTGGTGGTCCTGGCCCTCGTCGGCACGGCGGTGCTTTACTACTTTCTGCTGCCCCCTATTCAGGTCACCCCAGCGCCCAGCGTGGCGATCGAGGCAGCGCCCGCCGTTCCCGGCCCAGCGAGAGAAACGCAGCACTCCGTTCCACTGCCGCCAATGGTAGCACCGGCAGCAACCCAGCCCTCGCAAGCGGCGCTTGCTCAGGCCGAAGGGATATCGCCCAGCGTAGAACAGGGACTATCGCAGCCGCAAAGGGTAACGGCTCTGCCTGCCACCGAAGAACAGCCGTTCCCGGAGGCTACCCGCGAAGCAGGGTCTGAAAGGCCGATCGAGACTGCGGCGATACCGGAACCCGCTTCGGAGCAGACCAGGCCTGCTGAGCCGAACAGCCAGCCGATCGCGGTGCCTGCTAGTGCGATTAAGATAAGCCGCGGCAGGGCAACCGGCCGTTGGAACGTGGATCTCACTCAAGCCTATCGGGCGTATCGAGCCGGAGACTATGTCGGCGCGAGAAGAGGCTATGAAGCTGTGCTCAGGGTTCAGCCCGAGCAACGGGATGCTTTACTGGGCCTCGCGGCCATCGAATCCCGGGTTGGACGCATCGAACGCGCCCATCGCATCTACGCGCAGGCGCTGAGGCGAAATCCCCGAGATCCTGTCGCCAGCGCCGCGCTGTTCAATCTACACAATTTAGCCGGGGGCGATGTAGCCGAAAGCCAGCTCAAGCTACTGCTCGATCAGTACCGCGATTCACCCGGCTTGCATTTCAGCTTGGGTAATTTTTACGCACGCCGCTCACGCTGGCCGAAAGCGCAGCAGGCCTACTTTAGCGCCTTCAGCGCCGACAAAGATAACCCCGAATTCGCGTACAATCTCGCCGTCAGCCTGGATCAGCTAGTGTAGTGTCCCTTAAATAACTTTACAGTTAAGCCGCCTTCTTTTTCCCTCGAGGCAGGGTGGATCCGGGCTTGATCTGCTCCATCTTGACCCGTGCCCGCTCGATCTTCTTGATGATGTCCTCGACGGTGGCCGTCCAGATGAAGGGCTTGGGATTTTGGTTCCAGGCTTGCCTAAAT
>JBOIEG010000600.1:0-6368 GCA_050740915.1 Gammaproteobacteria bacterium
AGGAGCTTTGCCGCCAAGTGTTTGCGGAAAAGTATCAACGAGTAACGGGTAATAAGCTTATAGCTCCAGCCGCAGTGATCGGATCCCCAGCTCCGAGCCGCCGTTCACCGGTTCCGTGGTAAAGAAATAGCCCTTGTCCAAGAGGTTGTCGATGTTGATCCGGGCGCTGAGTACGTCTCCACGATCGTGCCAGCACGTGATCCCGATGTAAATGCGACAAATGTCGCACCTTTGGCTACTGGACTGTATGCAAATGCGGTTCGCACGCCATTTGTGCTGCTTGTCACAAGGAGAATGAGGCTATTTTCGTCGTGCTCCGAACGCAATAAGATCCCGGTCTCATGGGGATTCATTGCGATTATTGATTACCCTAGGGGGTGCGACAATTGCCACATGTGCAAGCGCATTTTTATGGTTTATTATCGGCTCCCTTTCCGAGCAACAAGCGGAAAGGTGTGATACTTCCGGTAATGCGGATCAGGGACGATCCGCCTTTTGACCAAAGACGGGTTGCTAGGTATTGGGCTATTGGCAATGCCCGCGTTGATTGCCGTCCGCTAACAATGTAGCTAACTAACTATGCCTCCCGTAGCTACAAAACCGGTTGCCCCGGTCCACCATGAGGCCGGGGCCTTTTTTTATTCATGCACTGTATTTGCGATTAGCTTCCGGTGCGACAAAGCCTGCCGCCTCGCGGTCAGGCCCTGTGACGGGTGGTCAACGCAAATCGTCCATAGGTTCCCCAGAAACACCTCGGCGGGGATTCTGCGTACCGAGCCCCCCATCCATACGAGCACCGCTGACGTCACCTCTCAAGGGGCGTGCATCTTCTCGAGCAAGTCGACGACCTTCTTGCCGGCCTCGGCAAGCTCATGGGTCTGGGTCATCTCCTCGGAGGGCTCGGCGCCCATCATCTCCTGCATGGCCTTCCCCTTCATCACCTCGTCCCAGAGTTGCCGCGCATCCGCAAGCATGGCCTTGCCGTGCTCGACCGAAGCGGTATCGATCTTGGGGGCCATGCCCATCTCACCCAGCATGATGAGATCGGAGCCGTCCGCCGCCATGACGAGCGCATGGTTCAAGGCCAGGTGCATATGCATGTGCGTGTGATGCAGGGTCATCTTCTCCCCGGGTTTTGCCTCCGCCGGGCGCATGCCCTCCAGGACGCTCACCACGGCCTTCATGGCCTCGCCAAGCTCATGGGTATGGCGCATCATCGTGCCCTCGGTCCCTTGCTTCTCGTGCAGGTCCTTCATCTCCTCCCCACCGAGCGCGCCCTCGATGAGCTCCTTGCCGCGCTTGAGCATCGCCTGGCCGTGCGCGCGTGTGGTAGGGTTGAACTCCGCGGCCATGCCCATCTCGGAGAGCATGAGCAGGTTCGAGCCCTCGGCCGCCATGCCGAGGCCGTGATCCAGCATGCTCATGTGCAGATGGTGCAGCGACATGGCTCCCTCCGCCGCACCCTTTGGCGCCGGCGCTTGCGCGCTTACTACACCCCCCGCCATGGTTGCCCAGGCGAGGCCCAGGATTATTGTGATTCTCATCGTCGGATTCATAATCAGTCTGCCTCAAAAAATACGTGAACGGTTCATACGCCCGTGCCTCTCGCGCCAAGGCGTGACCGATTATAGGCACAGCATCGTCCCCTGGCAATGCGACAAATTGTCGCACGACAAATTGTCACACCCGATCACAACGCGTAAAAATGGGATTCCTGGTGCTGGTCGGTTACGCCAGAATCGGCACGGATCGAGGCGCTCAAGCTCGGTGCCACCTATTACCTCATCAAGCCAGCGGACTCCGACGAGATCGTGGCCGCCTTCGAACGCGGTGTGGGCGAACCCGCCATCCCCTTACAACAGCAACCGCTCTCCCTCGAGCGCATCGAGTGGGAGCGCATCCAAAGGGGTGCTGACCGAGTGATGCGACAAATTGCCGCACCCGAGACGCCCAATGGGCGAGAACCCTACTATGATGGCGACGGTGTGGCCTTAAGCGGGGAAGCTCTCCAACACCCTGCGACAATTTGCCACATTTTCAATCTCAAGAGCGGTAGGGCAAGAACACCCGTTCCGGTCATGGTCCGTTACCCGGCGCAAAACGCTCTGTCGTCACTGTCGTCAGGCTTAATGCGGACTGCAGCTCAGCTTGCGCTGTAAGGTTCGGCGGTGCATCCCGAGCCGCCGCGCCGTAGCCGAGACGTTGCCCTTGCAAGCAACGAGAACCTGATTTAGGTATTCCCACTCCAAGGCTTCGAAAGGGGCTGGCTTGCGGGACAGCGGGACTGTGGCATTGCCCTGGGTCCGGCGAAATGCCGCAAGGATTTGCGAGATGGTCACCGGTTTGACAAGGTAGTACACGGCACCGAGCTTGATGGCTTCTATTGCGGTCGTGATGCTCGCGAAACCCGTCAGGACGACGACCTCGTCCTTGCGGGTCACAGAGTCCACGTTGGCCTCGGCGACGGCGAAGGAACCGCCGCGCGCGAGCTCGGCCCAATCGTAACGGCCGCACCCCAAACAGCGCATCGCACGGAAGGACACTTTGGTGGGGTGCGACAATTTGTCGCATTCCCAAATGCTTGCGAATCGTTTACCTTCCAGGCCAGGGTCACGATAAGAAACCTGTTATATAGGGGAAACGTATGAGCTCAAAAAAGAACGAGCGTGTGATCTGGATATTTATATTTGCAGTCGCGGTAGTCCTCGGGCAGCCCTTACCCACACTGCACGCGGCGAAGCCTGAACCTCTAGCTCAAGAGCCTGCTCCCGGAGCCGAGCCGTCGGAAACGACGGAGGTAGAGGTGCTACCGGAGATGGAAGTGATCGGGACGTCGGCCACCAAGACCGAGCTGCCGGTATTCGATACGCCGTTCTCACTCCAGACCGCCCCACAAGAAGTCATCCAGGACCAGAACGTCATCGAGCTGAAGGACGCCACGCGAAACGTGAGCGGCGTCGTGAGCGGCAACGAGAGCGGCGGCTCCAACGATAACTTCTTCATCCGCGGATTTGATCTCAAAGGGGTCGTGTACCGGGACGGGACGCGTTTACAGACTCATCGCACCGATCCTGCCAACATCGAGCGGGTGGAGGTGCTCAAGGGGGCGGCGGCGAGCCTCTACGGGCGCATAGAGCCGGGGGGGCTCGTCAATGTGATCACCAAAAAGCCGCTGGATTATCCGTATTACTCCATCGAGCAGCAGATCGCTGAATTCGACTTCTACCGCACCGAAGCCTATGCCACCGGCCCCATCACGGCGGACAAGTCATGGCTATACCGGGCGGTGGTCTCCTATCAGAACAACGAGTCCTTCCGTGATTTTGTCGAGAACGAGCAGATCTTTTTTGCCCCCTCACTGACCTGGAACCTAAGCCCCAGCACCCAGTTCAATTTGAGCTTTGAGTACCTGAACTTCGAAGACACCGTAGACTACGGCATCCCAGCGCTAGGCGGTGGGCCGGCACCGGTGCCGATCGAGCGCTACTTCGGCGTGCAGGACGGGCAGACCGACTCCAACTTCTATCTAGTCGATTTCAACTGGTCTCATCAATTCAACAAAGGTTGGGGCATCAAGCACAAGTTCGCGTATTATCGACGGAACAACGACTACAATGACACTGGGCCGCAGGCGCTGCGCGAGGACGAGGGGCTGGTCGATATCTTCGCCTCGTTCCCGTATGACGATGATTACGACGCCTACTTCACCGAGATCGACCTGACAGGGCGCTTCGGGACCGCTGGCATGACGCACAGCGTGCTCGTAGGCGCGGAATACTATCGGGCGACACACGAAGGCGAGTTTGTCTCGGTCGATTCGGAAGCAGAGACGTTCTTCGATCCCTTGACCGGTGAATTCTCCGACACGGTAGTCAATCCTAATCCGGCGATCCGGCCGATCAGCCTAAGCAATCCGGTCTATCAACGCGTGGGTGATCTGCCGGCCATCAACGGGTTGAACTACACCCTACCCAGCAGCTTCGGTGTCCGGGAGCGCGAATACTGGTACGCCGTGTTCGCGCAGGACTTCATCGACGTCACGGACAAGCTGCGCTTCGTATTCTTCGGCCGCTACGACATCGCGCGCAGCCGTGGTGACTCATGCTTTGGATCCGATATCGACCCGGATAGCGGCGCCGTGCTGCCCTGTCACCTTGACCAGCAAGAGATCGAAGACGAGGTGTTCTCACCGCGCGTCGGTATCAGTTACGACATCGTGCCGTGGCTGAATGTCTTTGGCAATTACTCGCAGTCCTTCGGCAGCCCCGGAGGCGGCACCCTGCCCGATGGCAGTCGGCCCAAGTACGAGGAGGGCGAGCAGGGTGAGGTGGGGCTCAAGACGCAGTTTCTCGACAATCGGCTGCTCACAACGCTCACCTTCTATCACTTGACTAACGAAAACGTCGGGGTACCCGTGCCCAATCGCGACCCTACGATCATAGAGCAAGCGGGGGAGGCGCGCAGCCGGGGCATCGAGCTCGATATGGTGGGCCACATCACGGACAACTGGAGCGTGATCGGCTCCTATGCGTACACGGATGCGCGGATCACCAAGGACCGAGGAGTCATCACCGAGGAGTTTGAAGAGCCGGTACTGGACGAATTCGGCGATCCGCTGTTCGATGAGCTCGGCGATCCGGTGACGACGACGACCACGACGACAGTTACACCGGGGCGCACGGGAAAGCGGCTCATCAACACACCAGAGCACGCGTTCTAGTTGTGGACCAAGTACGAATGGCCCTTCGGGCTTGGGTTGGGGGCTGGGGTGTTCGGCGCCACCTCGCGCGAGGTCGATCCCGACAATACGGTATCGGTGCCCGGTTTCGTGCGCGTCGATGCGACAGCCTCATACTCATGGTATATCGGGCCCTCGAGGCTCACCGCCCAGCTCAATGTCTTTAACCTGCTCGATAAGGAGATCTTCAGCGCCGAGACCACGTTCACCAGCACCATCAACGTCGTCCCCGTGGCGCCGCGCACGGTGCTGGGCTCCTTGCGTTTGGAGTGGTAGCGGCATCCCAGTCAACGAGCCATACATAAGCCATTACTCGAGGGTGACCGCAGATCCCTGCCTTGCCCTAAGGCAGGGAAGGACTACTCCTGGATAACTATCGTATGCCGCTTGCTCCACCGGTTAAGCCGTGCTCTTGGTAGTTTCTAACACCAGGTGCGACAATTTGTCGCATTTACATACAGCCTAAATCTATATAGTATTCGTGCGCCCGCCTAATAGGCGCGCCGGCGGGCAACCACATCAACGAAGAAAAGGAGACCTATAAACCATGAAAACGCAACCATTGATTGTGTTCGCTGCCCTCGCTATGGGCGCATTAGTGACGTTGCCTGCTCAAGCACACGAGCGGTTTCGCTTTGGGAGTGGATGTCCAGAACCCCTAGGTACGGGCGCGTGTGTCACCGGAGCTATCGGCAGTCATAACGAGCCGGCCTTCGAGGACGAGATCAACGGCCTGGATTTCTTCTTGTTCTACGAGGATGGGAGCGACGACGGGAATGTCATCAGCACCCGCGGCGGTGACACAGTGACGTTCGAGTCTGTTGATTTCCTCTTTCTGAAGGACGACCTCCTCGACGCAGAGGTGCTAAACGAGCAGCCCATGCCGCTTCCGACAGAGGCCTTCGGGGAGAACGGCGCCTATAGGAACAACGTCAGGTTTGTGGACGAGGGAGCCATCGGTTACGTGGTCAAGGCCTGTTTCCAGGATCTGGTCGAACAGGAGGATGATAATGCCGCGGATCCATACGTGCCCATGGCAGAGCCCCTCTGCATTGATCAGAAGTGGGTGTGTGGGGAAGGTTCACAGGATCCACGCAATGATCCCGATGATCCAGAGGCTGACGGGCGCTTCCATCAGTTCGGCTGTGTGTTTGATGCCAAGCCGTTTGGCGCCAAGCCCCCAGAGAAGGATGGCATCGATCGTAGGAAGGACAAGGATAACGACAGGTTCTCGCTCGAGGCTCCCGGAGGCGTCGATGTTCCCGGAGGCTAATTGAGTTAAGAAGGCTTCCATCCTTCGATACTCTCCATCGTGTAGCCGACTTAGGGATGTGGGTGACTCCCACATCTCTTCTTTTCGCCGCGTGGTGCTACGAAAGTTTGCTCTTGGGCGCCCGCGTTTCCCAATTGGCTGGCAGCTTGTCGGATTTAGGGAACCCCGTAGAACCCCGTAGGAGGTACCATCGAAGGGTGTGTAAAAAGTGAAGGCGGTGTACCCTTTTGTTTATGGCTCCTCAGCAAAATTTGTGGGTAGTTTTCTACTTGATAGACCCCATGGAGTTAAGGGCGTCTGAGGAAAACAACGATTCTGACGCAAGTCCTACAGGCTCTGGCTGTGGATATATGGACA
>JBOIEG010000601.1:0-15706 GCA_050740915.1 Gammaproteobacteria bacterium
ATTTAGGCAAGCCTGGAACCAAAATCCCAAGCCCGTCATCTGGACGGCCACCGTCGAGGACATCATCAAGAATATCGAGCGGGCGCGGGTCAAGATGGAGCAGTACAAGCCCAGATCCACCCTGCCCCGAGGGAAAAAAGAAGGCGGCTTACCTGTAAAGTTATTTAAGGGACACTACACTAGCATTGCCGACACCCGTTCTAGCGGACCCCAACTTAAGCCCTCGGCTCGGACGCTGGGGTGTTGCGGACGCTCTTGACGTATTTCGTCCAAAAGTTGCCCTTTATCGCCCATTTGCCCCTGGCGGGCGACAGCCACTGTGGCGCAAAACAGCTTAATTTCAGCGAGTTACTTTCGGACCGTTCACCGTTCCCATGCGTCGAGGAGATATGGCATGACTATTGTCTGCTAACGGGAAGAAGGCGTAATCAATAGAGGACACAGATATGAACAAGTCAAAGAGACTCACTGCGGACCAGATCGTTGAAATCGAGCGGCTAACCAAGACCGAGCATGCGCGAGAGCAGCGTGCCTGCGATCAAGGGCAAAGCCAACTGTACCAATATCTATCTGAGGTGGTCTCGAAATCACCCTTAACCGCGTAACAGCAGCGTGGCGGGCTCACGGTGGAGGAGAGACGCTTCCAAGGGCACCTCACGATCAAAGAGGAAGAGGCTCTCTATCAGCTCTTGCGGTCATTGCGTTTCTTCGGTCTGTATCTGCTGATCACCTATGCCATCGGCCTCGCGCTCTTGATCAGATGAACAACGAAGACAACCAACACAGGGTTTGCATCGAGGCGAGCTGATCGTCACGGTCGGCCGTCGGCGAGAGAGCCAGCCTAATGAAGCTTATGCAACCTTCCGGGAAACTCGTCAACCCTTGCCGGTTTCGCGGATATCGGGACGACGAAGGCCGTTTTATCCCCTTCTCCCACGCAGACGCCGCGATGCGGCGCGCATGGGAGATCAGCATTCACAAGCTGTTAAGGCTAGAGCTAAATAAGCAAGGAAACTTGGAAGGCATGCTCCACAGCATGAACGAGGATTGACCACCAACAAGAGTGCTGGGCGTGCGGATTAAAGCCACACAAAAAGCAGAAGGTTGCCATAAAAGCTGCAATTTTCTTATAATTTATAGATTAAAGAAGCGTTCCGCTGGATGATGCGGGTTTTTCGCGGCTGTCGCTTCCCGCTAAGAACAGCGGATGCTGTGAGGCCTGTTCTAATATTCCTCTAGGTATATTTCTTAGCCGGTCATATTTTGTCGGTAGCGTAGATCTCTTTTTCTACGGGCAAGCGCATGCCCCAAACAGACATAGCAATCAACGGAGCTCTTTTTTGATCCTAAAACAAATTTCAGAAGCCCTGCGCAAGGTCTTGCACCTGGCGCAGACGTCCGACCCAGAATGGTTACAGGTTTATCATCCGCCGCAGCGCAGCCGCACGAAAAATCAATTCGCTATTTTCCTGAAACCCGAGATCACGGCGCTGCAAGAAGGCGTTAAATTCGCGGAGCTACTGCACTGTATCCTTGACGCGCTGCAACAGTGGGAAGTGCGTCTAGGCGCAATTCGGCTCTTGCGATCCGACTATCTTGCGCGCCATCAGATCATGGATCAGCACTATGGGGTAATAAACAAGATCTCAAAGCACGGTGACCATGCTATCTCAGAACAAGCGAGGACAATCCTTAAAAGCAAATTTTGCAATGAGATCGAGGCCGGCGCAGAGATCCTAGGGGGCCATCAGTTTCTTGCCCGTTTCCCCACCTTCTCCGCCTTCGCTCTCTCGACCTTGTCGGATAACCTCGGGGTTACGAAACTCGGCGCAGGCACCTATTGTCTGCGAGTGACTGTCGCCGGAGAAGTGTTTCTTGTGCTAAATGCGTTCCACCCCCACCAACTGGAAAATTTCACGACTGGTAATAAGGTTATCGTGGTGATGGAAGGGTTCTCATTCACCCCATGGGCCGATTTGCGGCGCAAAATGATAGGCGCGACCAACCCGGCGTTCGCTTTCCAAGCCTCTATCCGGCAGAGCTTGCTTAGCCGTCGCGAAGAATTTTGTCTGTCTAATATAAGCCAGAGCGCCAACGGGATCCACCTCTCCGCCGGCCCCCTAGAAGGAATGGTGGAATTAACGCGTTTTTTCAGCGATCTGGATAAGAAATCGTTCCTCGAACTCACCAAGACCTCTTTTGGTCGCTTATTGCGAGAGAAAGCCGCATCACAAGAATTCATCGACGCACTGGCCACAAACCCCGATGTTAAGGTCGATGGCCACATCGTATCAGCCTTCGACTTGACCGAAGAGCTTGATGCCGAAAAGGCGGCTGCTAAGCTGCTATCGATAAGAAACACGATCACGGCTTAGCGACGGGGCGCGAGTTTTATTTGCCTCGAGCTATGCTACTATCGAACGCCTGCGTAACTGCACCATCGCCAAAGCGGTGGAGGGGTTTCTGAGCCGTGAAAGCCAAGCGATAGAACGGTATGGCCGCATCGAGCGTGAACACAGTGCAGGTGAGCAACAATGGCAGAGAGGATGCGCCGGGTATTTCTGCCCCATGTTGCCCACCGTTATTGTGTTTGGCCACAAAACAGTTTAGCGATGACTTCCCAAGTGTCGATCAAACTCTAGTGGCTCCCAATGGCTTACTGGCTGTAGGTGGTGACTTGAGCGCCAGCCGCCTCCTTGGTGCGTATCGGCGAGGGATATTCCCATGGTATGAACAGGGGCAGCCAATTTTGTGGTGGTCTCCCGATCCGCGCGCGGTGATCTATCCTGAATCGCTAAGAGTTTCCGCAAGCCTGAAAAAGACGTTGCACAAAGACCGTTTCCAAGTCACTTGTGACCGTGACTTTTCCGGTGTCATCAAGGCCTGCGCAGCGCCGCGCCAAAATCAGCCTGGAACCTGGTTGAACCGCGAGATGATCGCGGCTTACTCCGTTCTGTATAAGCATGGATACGCCCATTCCGTGGAATGTTGGGCAGAAGGCGAGTTGGTAGGAGGTTTGTATGGTGTAACGCTAGGGCAAGTCTTCTTTGGTGAGTCCATGTTCAGTCGTCTTGTCGATGCTTCGAAGGTCGCGTTGGTCAAGCTGACGCGCCATTTGCAGGTCTGGGGTTATCGACTGATCGACGGCCAGGTCGATAGCCGCCATCTCGCCTCGATGGGGGCCCTTCTCATTCCTCGCCGAGAGTTCATAGCGCAGATCGAGAGCTGGTGTGACCAATATCCTCAACCTGAAGCCTGGCGGGTGTGGCATTCGTGAGCACTGCGCGGACCATCGAAAGCCTCAGTTTCTACGCCACCCCACCCCATCGGTGCAGCTATTTGCCAAACAAGAACGCGGTCACACTGTTCGCAGATCCTCTTCTGCCCAAAGGCAGCGAGTTGTACTCCATCTTGTCTCAGCGCGGATTCCGTCGCAGCGGAGAAAACCTCTATCGCCCCGCCTGCCCGCGATGCAAGGCATGCGTCCCTGTTCGTGTTTGCGTCAGCATGTTTCATCCACGCCGGAATCAGCGCCGAACATGGCGGCAAAACCAGGATCTCGAGATCCGCGCTGTGCCGGCGCGCTACGATCCTGAGCATTTAGCCCTTTACCGCCGTTACCTCACGAGCCGCCACCAGGGTGGGGGCATGGATAACCCCAGTGTGGAGAGCTTCAAGGGATTTTTGATCTCGGCATGGTCTCAGACGGTTTTTTATGAGATGAGGTTACAGGGACGCCTGATCGCTGTTGCTGTGGCTGATGTTTTGAATGACGGATTATCTGCGGTATACACTTTTTTCGATCCTGCGTTTTCTCGCCGCAGTCTCGGGCGCTTCGCCATATTAATCGAGATCGTGGAGGCGCGGCGGCAGCGTTTATCGTGGCTTTACCTTGGTTATTGGATAAGGCAATCGGAGAAGATGCGTTATAAAGATGAGTACCAGCCGCTTGAGTATTTTCAAGACGGAGAATGGACGAGCTTCCGTGCCGTCCGCGCCCAGCCGAGTTGCTGAGCGATCGGCACTTGGGCGATAATGATAAACTTTGGAAAATGGGCTTGTTTCCCGTTTTTCTCGAGAAGCCGAAATGCGGCGCTGGCATTTCTCCATCTTCCAATGCCTTGGCAAGGTGGGGATACATCCCTATAGCTGCAGGACAGCGTGAATTTACCGGATGCCTTTATTACTTTTTATCAAAGGGTGATGATGCCGAAAGAAGATCACATCCAGATGGAGGGCAAGGTGATAGAAACCCTCCCCAACACGATGTTTAGGGTCGAGCTGGAGAACGGGCACGTGCTCATCGCGCATATTTCCGGCAAGATGCGCAAGAACTACATCCGAATATTGACCGGTGACACCGTCACAGTCGAGCTAACGCCTTACGATTTAAACAAAGGGCGGATCACATACCGAAGTCGGTAGTGTTGAGCGCCGCGTCAAAGGTTGCCCGGTTCTAAAGGCGACGCTTTTAGTGCTTAGACCCCGGAGCGCGCGTCACGTGTTCACAGTCGATGTCTGTCCGCAGACTATCCCGGAGCCCCCTCGTGAACACGAGGGCGATGAAAAGCGTGGCGCACTCTCCTCAGCTTTTCCCGCGAGCCCATTTCGCTGGCATAAAGGCGTTTAACACCGTCCCCCAACGCTCGTTCGATGTCCCGTATGTTATTCACCAGACGCTCAAAACCACCGATCTCCACCGAAGCGGCCTGGTCGGTACCCCACATCGCACGGTCTAAGGTAATATGGCGTTCGATAAATGTGGCGCCCAAGGCAATAGCCGCAAGCGAAGGGGCAAGTCCCGTTTCATGCCCCGAATAGCCAATTGGCACGCGCGGATAGGTCCGGATCAAGGTCGGAATCATGCGCAAGTTCAGTTCTTCTAACCGACAAGGGTAGGTCGATGTGGAATGGGCGATCATTAAAATCGGCTCGCCTCGCTTGTTCGGTTCTCCAATGGCATCCACGGCAGCCACGATCTCTTCCATGGTAGACATCCCGGTGGACAACATCACCGGCCTTCCCATACCACCTGCCTTGCACAATAGGGAAGAGTCGGTCAAAGAGGCGCTCGCGAGCTTGTAGAACGGCGGGTCAAATTGCTCTATAAAATCGATCGAAGCCTCATCCCAACATGAGGCCGTCCAGTCGATCTTAAGTTGCCGGCAATAGCTATCGATCGCCTCGTACTCCTTTTGACCGAACTCCACCTTGCGGCGATATTCAATATAGGTCAGCCGGCCCCAGGGCGTGTCCCGATCGACATGCCACTGGTCTTTAGGGACACAGATCTCCGGAGTGCGTTTCTGAAACTTGACTGCATCCGCCCCAGCCTTTTTCGCACCGGTAATGAGTTTTTTCGCGATCTCTAGGGAACCGTTATGATTTATGCCGATCTCTGCGATGACGTAGACAGGTTCACCTTGGCCTATCTTTCCGCCTCCGATATCCACAGCTGCCATAGTTCGCCTTCTTTTGTTGGTTTTCTAATAACACGATCCACGGATGAGCGATCAAAGTCAACTGGCCAGGCACATGTCTTCAAACTTCGCGGATATCACCAAATGGTGAATCCGCCGTCCACGACGAGATCGGCGCCGGTCATATACGAGGAAGCATCCGAAGCCAAAAACACCAAGGCGCCCATGTAGTCCCCGGGAGCGGCCATACGGGCTAAGGGTGTTCGGCGCGAATACTGTTGCAGGAAAAAGGGCTCCTGACCATCCTCGACGCCACCGGGGGATAACGCATTCACCCGCACCCCAACCCTGCCCCAGTAACTCGCTAAATAGCGGGTCAACGCGATGACCGCCCCTTTGCTGGTTGGGTAAGCCGCGGATTTAAAAAACCGTTGTGTTCCGTCGGCAGCGCGATAAAGCGATTGGTCCGGCGCCACGATACCGTAGGTCGAGGCAATATTGATGATGCTACCACCGCCGAGCTCGACCATTTTGGAACCGATCACCTGGGAGCACACGAAAACGCCAGTGACATTCACCTCGAGCGATTGCCTCCAGCGCGCGAGCGATAAGGTTTCGAATCTCGATTCCTCCAAGGCCATGGCGGAATTTTCAATCCGTTCATTGATAGCGGCGTTATTCACCAGCACATCCACCCGCCCGGTATGCGCCATCACCTGGGCGAGCAGATCGCGTATCGCCTGAATATCGGTAACATCGGCAGCCCACCCGAAGGCTTCATTGCCTAGGCTCTTTGCAAGCTCCTGGCACTGCCCTAGATCCAGATCGCTTACCACCACCGTAGCCCCAGCATCCGCTAAGGCTTTGCAGTGATGGCGCCCCAGGAACCCGACTCCCCCTGTTACGATGGCGGTCCTGCCGCGCAAGGAAAAGAGTTCTAAGGCGTTCACGCAGACAGCCAAGCGGCCGTTATCAACCTGTTAACCTACCCGCCGGAACACCGGCTGAACTACTTCGCCCCGCAACGACTCACGCACGGTCCCCGAAAGCACGGCGCATTTCAGCGACTCAAACACTTCAGCAAAGGCTTGAAGCGTGTAGTCGATGTCTTGCTCTGAATGCGCATAACAGATGTTATGCACGCCCGACCACAGGATCCCCCACCTTAGCAACTCTTGCTGTACCAAGGTCTTTAGTTCCAAGGGGTCAGCAGACTGTGGTTTAAAATTCATCAAGGTTCGAAACGGATAGCCGGAGATCGAGACGAAGTCGATCTGCGATCCCTCGATCAGCCGATGCAATCCGTCGACCAAGCGCTGCCCTATGCTGGCGAGATGGGCGATGACGCCGTCACGGCGGATCGCGTTGATACACGCGATGGAGGCCGCTAAGGACAAGGCCTCCCCCCCGAAGGTGGTGAAAAAGAAAACCTTCTGATCCAATAAAGACATCACCTCGCTTCGCCCCGTGATCGCCGAGATCGGCATCCCATTCGCCATGGCCTTGGAAAACACGCTGAGATCGGAGCGCACGCCAGTAAACTCCTGCGCTCCACCGAGCGCGCAGCGAAACCCGGTCCACATCTCGTCGAAGACCAAAAGCGCCCCGAACTTATCGCAGACCTCGCGCAACGTGGAGAGAAAACCGTTTCGTTCGCGCTCAAAGGCAAAGGGTTCCAATATCACACAGGCCGTATCCGCATCGATGGTGGCGAGGACCGAATCGATGTCGTTGTACGCGAAGGTCTTGGTCAGATGAGCGTTAAACCCCGGAACCCCGGCATTGCGGCCGGTCACCACGATGTGCCAGTCGTGCCAGCCGTGGTAGCCGCAGCAGAGCACTTTTTCTCGCCCGGTGTAGGCTCGCGCCAGCCTTACCGCGGCGCTGGTTACGTCACAGCCCGTCTTGGAAAAGCGCACCGATTGCGCATTCGGAACACACTCGCGGATCAGCTCGGCGAGCTCTACCTCCAGCGGGTGCATGAGTGAAAACGTGATCCCGTCTTCTAATTGGCTGCGGATGGCGGCATTCACCTCCGGGTGGCAGTAACCCAGCACCAGCGGCCCAACCCCCATGTTGAAATCCAGATATTCGTTGCCGTCCACATCCCATACTCGCGCTCCCCTACCGCGCAGCAGATACTTGGGCGCCACGCCCTCGGAAAACTGAGTCGGCCCCTTGGCGAGCGTCTGCGTGCCAGCCGGTATCAAGCCGACCGAACGAGCCCATAGCGCCTGCGAGTTCGTTATGTCCGGGAGCGCTTTGTTGAAGGCTACCTTATTGGCCATGTTTTCTTCTTATCGCAGAGCTAAGCGGCCTGGCATGATGATACTGGCGATGACTCCCTTTTCCTTTTATCCAAACCTGGAACCATTCGTCGGCCTCCAGCAATGCAACGCGTTCTTTGACCTTCACCGGTGATAGTGTACTACGCCGCGATCGCGAGGTCGCGTTAGCTCTGCCTTTATCCGCGCGCAAAGCGCCTCCGCGGTAAATCCTTCATGCGCCAGCACGTCGTTAAGTAAGGCCGGCAACGGATCCCCAAGCCCACGTTGAGTAAATGGCCCAAGGAACCCGAGTGAAATTCCACTCCCGGCACCTTGCGGTTGGAGTGCCAGTAGATGTCGTCCGTGGTTTGAGGTGGTTGGCCGGCCTGGCTGGATCCAAAATGTCCATTTCGGCGAATACGCCATAGAGCGCAGGGACGTCATGCCCTTTGGATAATAGTAAGTAGTCGCGCCGGGCATCCTCCCGCAGGTTTTTCGCATCCACTCGCAGCCAAGCGCCGTACAAATACACGAGCAAATCCACGTAGGACAAAGACGCCCCGATGAAACATCCGCCCTTGCTCGCCACGTTGATCACATGCCGGCGAACTTGGTGAGCACGCTCCCTGAGTTGTTTAAGTCTTGCGCTGTTCAATGAACTGGCAACGTAACCATCGATAGCAACAGAGAAGGAAATCCAATTCCCGCAGGAACAGTAGCTATACTGGACTGTCTGGGGCGTCAGCCAAAATCCGATGAGCCCCAAAGACGATATCATAATAACGCAATCGACTCAGGAAGGACCAAGAGAGCGAGAGCCAGCGTAAGGTGTCCACTCCTGCATTTTTCTCGCTGGCTTCCAAAACGCTGGCCCAGCGGTTGTCGGCAACCCGCGTGGATCCTCGCTGTTCTCAGACGGTGGCGCTCCCGGACGGGCGAAAAAAATCCCTCAAGGCAACTCCAAGAAAGCTACGAGCAGCCCGTTTACTGCGCTGGCATAGTACTTGCCGTTCTTTAGCAACAATTAAGTCGCCTCAATGTAACGCCATGCGTGACCTGAAACCACAACTTAGCATCGGGCTGCCCCTCTACACCGGAGGAAAATATCTGTCTCAGGCGCTTAATGCTTTGTTGGCAGGAGGGGAACGCACCTTGGAAAACCTGGGAGTAATGAAATGCGCGTGTTAGTAACAGGCAACAACGGATATATAGGTACGATATTGACACCGATGCTGTTAGAGACAGGTCACCGCGTAGTCGGCATGGATACGAATCTGTTCGAATGCTGTACATTTATGGACAGCCTTCCCGATATTCAAACCATTGTAAAAGACGTCCGCGACGCAGGAGAAGCCGATGTCGAAGGTTGCGAGGCAGTCATCCATCTAGCTGGATTGTCCAACGATCCCCTAGGAGATTACCAACCAACGCTCACCGATAGCATCAATCACAAGGCTTCCGTGCGCCTAGCGCAGCTTGCTAAGAAGGCTGGTGTGAGCCGTTTCTTGTTTGCCTCTTCTTGCAGCAACTATGGCGCTGCCGGCAACGATTTTCTCAACGAGCAGTCACCGTTTAATCCGGTTACTCCTTACGGCTTGTCGAAGGTTCGGGTAGAACAGGCTTTAGCCAGCTTGGCCGATAAGCATTTCTCGCCGGTGTTCCTCCGTGCCTCTACCGCCTACGGTGTTTCACCGCGGATCCGGTTCGACCTGGTCGTTAATAATCTTACCGCTTGGGCCTTTACCACAAAGCAGGTTTATATAAAAAGCGACGGGACACCTTGGCGACCCGTTGTGCATATTCGAGATATCGCGCACGCCTACGTCGCTGCGCTAAATGCCCCACGTGAAGCGGTGCATAACGAGGCATTTAATGTCGGAACCACCACAGAGAACTACCAAATTCGCGAGCTAGCGGCGATCGTAGAAGATGTGGTACCGGGCTGTCGTATCGAATACGCGCCCGATGCTGGCCCAGATAAGCGTTGTTACCGGGTTGATTGCTCAAAAATCGCAAAATATCTACCGGACTTTAAGCCCCAGTGGACCGCAAGGCGAGGGGTAGAGGAGCTTTATGAAGCTTATTGTCGCGCGCGCGTCAAGCTCCAGGAGTTTGACGGACCCCGCTACCAGCGCATTGCTCATGTAAAGCAATTGATAGAGGAAGGTGTTCTGACTGAGGATCTTCGTTGGACCTACGCAGAAAAGCGGAGGAGGATCGCTTGATGCTCTACAAGACAGAAACTACTTTACCGCCAGCGGTTTCTACCCACTTTCCCTTATTCGCACGCCCACCGGCTTGCCTAACGTCATGACCTCTCAAGTCGCTCTCGAATCCACTGGAATTCGCCGACCGCAGGCCGGCTGGCTCTTCGTCCTGCCCTGGGATCTACGGCACGCAGGCGGCGTGAACGAGGTGGTACGCAATCTATATCAAGAGTGTCGTGACGGCGGGGAGTTCTCGCCCATTCTGATGGTTGCCGATTGGAGCGAGATTCATGGAACTGTCAAGGATGTCGGTGGGCGTCATGAGGTTCGCCTCCGCCTCCGACCGGCACCCGATTCGCTCGTTGGCCTAATCGGCTGGCTCGTTCAGATGCCCGGCGAGCTGATTCGTCTTGTCAGGCTGTTGCGACGGGAAGCCATCTCCGTGGTCAATGTTCACTACCCTTCGACTGCTGTGCTGGCATTTGTGATCCTGCGCCGTCTCTGTATCTACAGAGGGGCAATCATGCTCTCGTTTCACGGCAGCGATGTGCGAGCTGCAATGTTGACAACAGGCCTCGCGCGCGTGGCATGGCGATTGATTCAGCGAGGCATCGACGCCGCTGTCACGGTCTCGGCGAACATGGCATTGGTGCTGACAGGATTCTTCGGTGCGATGCAACACAAGATCGTCGCGATCCACAACGGAATAGATGCCCAGCGTGTCGAGCAGTTGGCAGCTGGTGCGCCTGTTCTATGTGCTGATGCGCGCTTCTTTCTCAGCGTAGGTACGTTCGACCCGATCAAGGGCCAAGACGTGCTATTGCGAGCGTTCGCACAAGTGGCGACCAGCTTCAGCGATCTCCGGCTGCACTTAGTGGGCCGAGACGCGCCGTTCCGCGCCGCACTGGTTCGTTTGGCACAGGATCTAGGAATTGCCGACCGAGTCCAGATCACATGCGACCTCGACAACGCGTCTGTCTTGCGATTGATGAGGCGCGCCAGCGCATTTGTCCTGCCCTCGCGAAGCGAGGGCTTTCCGATCACTCTGCTTGAGGCCGGTGCGCTTGGGGTTCCTGTCGTCGCCACGCGCGTCGGCGGCGTGCCTGAACTCGTGGAAAGCGGCCACCACGGCGTGCTGGTCAAGGCCGAAGACGTTGATCAGCTAGCCGCGGCCTTGCGCCAGATTCTTGTCGACACGCGCCACTCGACCGCGATGGGTGAGGCGCTTCGGAAGCGCGTGCGCGACGAGTTCACGTGGGATCGCGCGTTCGAGCGGCTTGCGGCGATCGTTGTCGACGTTGGTGGCCGGACGCCCGGTCACCCGCCACGAAACCCGTTGATGCAATGAGGCAGTTGGTGCAACGACCCTCAGATGGTTGGAGAGCGGCGGTGGTCAGCTCGATCTCGTCGTCAACAGGGCTCAGGGGCTCGCCGCCACGGATAGCGCTTCTAACGCCATACACAGGAACGAACCTGGGCGACGCGGCCATCTTCGAGGCTGCTGTCAGGAATTTGCGCGAACGTCGACCTGATGCTGAGTTGGTTGGACTGACGCTGCTTCCGCACGCAACCCAGAAGCTCCACGGCATCATCTGTCGGCCTTCGACTGGCCTGCATGTACCCATGTATTCCGATGCCCTATTCGCTAGTGAAGGAACGCCCACGCGACCGGCGGACGACTCGGATTATCGCGGTAAAGGCGCGGATCAACGCCAGGCGTCAACGCAATTGTGGCGAGTCTGGCTGAAGGAGCTGCCCTTGATACGTGCTGCGGTTCGCGGTTGCCGCAACGCCTTGCATTGGCTCAAGGCTTGGAAGAATGAGATTGTGAGGCTCTCTTCCGACTGGCGGGCTGTGCGCGATTTTGACGCAGTGTTTGTTTGCGGTGGCGGGCAGCTCGATGACGAATGGGGTGGTCCGTGGGGACAACCGTATGTCTTGGCACGGTGGGCTGTGCTCTGTCAGATTCGCAAGCGCGGGTTCTGCCTCCTGAGCGTGGGCGTCTGTCGCCTCGAGAGGGCCTTGTCATGGAGGTTATTGTCAATCGCGCTGCGCCGCGCCGCATACCGGTCCTACCTCGATCTTGGCAGCAGGCAGATGCTCTCCCCCGTGCTCGTGTTCACGGTTTCGGACCCCTGCGTCGACGACCTCGCGTTCAGCCTATCAATTCACGTCAAGCCCCGTGGACCAGCCAGCAGCGGTTCGCTCGTGATTGGCTTGTCGCCAATCGCCCATGGTCGACCCGGAGCAGCGCCCACGGCCAACCAAGCCGGCTACCTGGCATATCTCGACGCGATCGTTGGGTTCGTCATGGACCAATGCAGGGTGGGCCATGTGGTTCGCGTCTTCTCGACAACAAGCATCGACCGGCACGCAATTGGGGACCTTCGCAAGCGCCTGGTTGAACTTGACGATCCGAAGTTACAAGCTGCAGTTCGATTCCTGCGTACCGAGTCATTGGACGATCTCCTCGTCCAGCTCGCTGATATCGACATAGTGGTCGCCAGTCGGCTTCATGGGGTAATCCTGGCACACCGCCTTGGGCGACCGACCGTTGCAGTCTCATACGATCGAAAAGTAGAAGCGCAGATGCACCTTTTCGGACAAGAGAGTTACCTGCTCAGCACCGCATCGGTGACTCAATGCCAGCTCAACCAGTGCTTTGCCAATCTCAGCAGCGAGCTACCCGCCATTCACGATCGCTTGCTTGAATGTAATCGCGTCGCTTTCGAGCGCCTTGCCAGCCAATACGAGACGGCAATCCACGCATCCATTGCGGCCACAGGGCAATCAACCGAGGAACTGCATTGAATACTTCGAGACCCCCGCTGGTCAGCGTTGTGACGCCGTTCTACAACACGACGCCTTACTTGGCGGAATGCATTGAGAGCGTCCTGCGGCAGAGCCACCGCCATTTCGAGTACCTGCTCGTTAACAACTGCAGCACAGACGGTTCACATGAGATCACGGCGCGCTACGCAGCCGCCGATTCGCGCATTCGTCTCGTTGACAACGAAGTCTTCCTGGGACAGATACCAAACTACAATAAAGCACTTGGCCACATCAGCGCCGACGCCCACTATTGCAAGATCGTGCAGGCTGACGATTGGATCTTTCCCCGTTGCCTGGAAGAGATGGTGGCGCACGCAGAAGCTCATCCACGGGTCGCGATGGTGAGCTCTTACATGCTGATCGAGTCCAACGTGTACCTGCAGGGACTTCATCCCTCCGAGACAGTCTTGTCAGGTCGTGACATTTGCCGCCGGTTCATTTTTGACAGTCTATTCGTGTTTGGGAGTCCGACTGCTAACTTGCTGCGCGCCGACATCGTCCGCGCTCGCCAACCCTTCTACGACGAGAACAGCCCCGCTGACGATGTGGACCTGTGGTTTGAGATCCTGCCTAACTACGACTTCGGCTTTGTGCACCAGGTCCTGACGTTCACTCGACGAAGCAACGAGTCGCTAATGTCTGTGTTCAGGAATTTTGACCTGATGCAACTCACCGAGGTGATCGTGGCCGAGAAGTACGCCTTGCTCTATTTGAGCGAGGCCGAATGGAGGCAGCGGCGTAGGGTGATGCACCGGGACTACTATTAAACCCTTGCCGAGCGCTTTCTTCGTCGTGCGCCCCGACAGTACTGGGACTTTCACGCCAAGGCTCTGGCCTTTGTCGGATTGCAGATTAGCCGGGCCCGACTAGCGTGGAGCGTCGCTGCTTATGCAATGAACGCGGCACTGAATCCGAAGGCAAGCGTTGAAAAGCTGGTTCGTGCATGGCGACGGCCTTCATAGTGGTTCACCCACACATGTACCCAATGGTCCAACAGATCGCACCGACCCTCCGCCCGCGCCTAGGGGCATGCCTGCAGGCCACCTCACTTGTCGCAAGGTCGAGTCACTTGCCAGTCTCCAGTCGAAGTACCCAGTCGCTCGCGCCCCCGCTGTTTGTGCGCGTCTGGAGCGCCGTCTCGGTGATGATTTTCGCGCGCCCGGCTAACTCAGGACGGGGGTACCGAAACTTCATATCTGTCACGCCACGGACAGTTACAAAGCACACTGGAAATACTGGGATGATCCCCTCCGGAGCTCCGCGGGTGGCAAGGCAGGTTGAGATGCCTCCAGATGCACAGTTGTCCGATGAAGTCAGGGATCTTATGGGTCTCAGGTATGAGAAAGAATCACCTTGTTGTAGCGACGCTACTGAGCGCGACGGTGGCCGCGCTCACTGCCTACGGTGGTGGCGAAGTCGAAACCACGCCCAATAGTTCTGCGACCGGAACCGGCTCTTCCCCGGTGCCAGCCCCTGCCCAGGCTCCAGCACCTACTCCAGCGCCGCCACCGGTCACGAGTACCGTCTTCCCTCTACGCGTTGAGGTGACAAAGCGTTACCTGGTGGATGCTGCGAGCCAACCGTTCTTGCTCAATGGAGACACGGCGTGGTCGCTGCTGGTGCAGCTCACGCGCGAGGAGGCAGAGCTGTATCTGGAAGACCGGCGCGTGCGAGGCTTCAACGCCGTGCTTGTCAATCTCATCGAGCATCAGTATTCGAATAACGCGCCGCTCAACCGCTACGGACAGGGGCCCTTCACGACCCCGGGCAACTACAGCACACCCAACCCGCTGTACTTCGACCACGGGGACTGGGTGCTGCGCAAGGCGGCCGAGAAGGGCATCGTTGTGATGCTGGTGCCCTCCTACACCGGCTGCTGTGGCGACGGCTGGTACAGCGAGATAGCGGCCAACGGCGCCACGGCAATGCTGAACTTCGGCCGCTATCTGGGGCAGCGCTACCAGAGTTTCACCAACATCCTGTGGGTGCACGGCGGCGATAGCAACCCGGCCAATCCGAGCCTGGTCAGCCAGATTGCCGCGGGCATTCGTGAGTACGACAGGACCAGTCTGAACTCGGCGCACACGCACTGGGAGCAACAGGCGATGGCCTTCTGGGGCAGCACCAGTTGGATGCAGGTCAACAACATCTACACCTATGAGCCGGTGTACCAGTTGGCCAACCAAGCCTATGCGCGCGCCGACCGCATGCCCTTCTTCCTCATTGAAAGCAACTATGAGAATGAACGCGAAGCAGCGGTCTCACGTATTCGAACCCATGCCTACCACGCCGTGCTCTCCGGAGCCACCGGCCACCTCTTCGGCAACAACCCCATCTGGCACTTCAACGCGCCGAACGCACCGTATCAAACGTCTACAACATGGCAGCAAGCGCTGAACAGCACCGGATCGCGCGCCATGACGCACCTGCGCAACCTGTTCGCCGCGCACTCGTGGTGGGCGCTCGAGCCAGACAGCTCGAACACAACGCTGACTGGCGGACTCGGCTCTGGCCAGGACCGTGCCGTTGCCGCGCGTGCCGGCGACAGTTCCTACGCCATCACCTACATGCCAAGCATCCGCACAATTACCGTGAACCTCGGCCAGTTGTCCGGCCCAAAGGTCAATGCCCGTTGGTACGACCCAACCAACGGCAACTACGCCACTGTCACCGGCTCCTCGTTCCACGTCTCCGGCTCGTAGACATTCCGCCCCAACGGGAACAACGCCTCCGGCTCCAGTGACTGGGTGCTCGTACTGAAATCGACACAGTAGTCGCTCTGCCTCGCGTCAGAGGGTGTAATGGCAACCACGCAGGCGGTCGACGATTCACGCCAAAGCGTGCCGGGTCTTGCTCTGTCACCAACATCGTCTGGCCAACTGAGAGTTTGTGAAAAAACCGTCGCGAGCGAAGGAAGGTCGCGTTCCGCCGGAGCGCAGGAACCGCAGTGTATATTGAAATACATAAGGATTCCGAGCAC
>JBOIEG010000602.1:0-1339 GCA_050740915.1 Gammaproteobacteria bacterium
CGGACCGTGATCTGGGCGTAGCCGAAGTCGATGTCCTTCACCCGTAGACGCACGCACTCCATCAGCCGCAGCCCGGCGCCATAGAGGAAGCTCGCCATCAGCCAATGGCGGCCTTCGAGCTGCCCGAGCAGCGCCCGTACCTCGGCCTCGGTCAAGACCACCGGCACCCGGGCCGGGCGTTTTGCCCGCTGCACGTTATCCAGCCACTCAAGCTCCCGACCAAGCACCTCCTTGTACAAGAACAGAATGGCGCTTAAGGCCTGATTCTGGGTGGAAGCGGCCACCTTTCGCTCGACCGCGAGATGGCTTAGGAACACTTCAACCTCTTCCTTGCCCATGGACACTGGATGGCGCTTGCCATGAAACAGGATGTAGCGTTTAATCCAATCGAGGTAGGCCTGTTCGGTGCGGATGCTATAATGCTTGAGCCGCAAGCGCTCGCGGACCTGCTCTAAAAGGCGGGGTTTGGGAGCCATCGCGTTGAGATCTAAAAAACTTGAGGGAACTGAGATCTAATATCGGCCAACTGCCGCCAAACTTAAGCGGCACCGAGAAGGTTGGCGAAATAGCTTTCAGATTTGACGTAAAGCACAGGCGTCATTTAGGAGGTCTACTTTAAGTTAGCTGGTTTGTACGGAAAGACCTGTTCCTGCTTTACTTGTCAGCATGGACTTCGAAGTCATTGGACCGATCCGGCGAATAGAAATCATCGCGAGAGGTCCGGGTGTTCGGATTCGTACATATCTGCGTAAGGCGTACGGTCATGGCCGTTGGCGAAAGCTTAAGGGGATTGCTACGGTTCGATTGCCAAACGGCGCCCGGCGTGAGGTGGAGCTACACTGGTATGAAGCTCATGGAATTGGACAACGAGATTTGAAAATCAAACGCTACTTGGACAAAGTATGAAACAACCGACGAAATCATTCGCGCTGTGTATAGACGACACAGACTACAAGGCGTCGCTCATTCCAGGCAAGGTTTACCGGATCATTGCCGATCCGAAGGCCGCAAAGGACGATTTGATTCGTATCGTGGATGAAAGTGGAGAGGATTATCTGTACCACAAGAGCCATTTTGTGTTCGTAGAGTTTCCCCCAGCGGTAACAAAGCGAATCCTCGCCATGGAAAGCGCCAGCTAACCATGCCGTCAACTGGACACCGGGGAAAGCGCGACGGCGCTTCGCGGTAGTGGCCGGCGCCGGTTACGGCAAGCGTTGAGGCTGTAGAAAAACCCCCATTACCCTATTTCCCATGAGATAATTAGACGCACTGAATTTCATGGGGAGGTCGTTGGGATGGCTCGCTACAAACCCATTCACAAAGGTCTGAAACTTCTGCT
>JBOIEG010000603.1:0-1110 GCA_050740915.1 Gammaproteobacteria bacterium
CGCTCGGGATCTCGCGTTCCGGCGGTGCTCGGAATCCTCATGTATTTCAATATACACTGCGGTTCCTGCGCTCCGGCGGAACGCGACCTTCCTTCGCTCGCGACGGTTTTTTCACAAACTCTCAGGCAGCACATTGGTCGGTCAGGCAATGCTCCACCGCGACGACATGCTCGAAACGTTCCGACGCGCCGTCGCCCGCCGCGATGTACTGCCGCTCGAAACCGAAGTCCTGATCGGTGAGCCCGACGCGATCGGCTACGACGCGCTCCAGGACTATCTCGGCTATCTCATTCACGGTGTGGATGATTGGCCAACACTGCGCCTGCCAAAACCCATCGTCGCCGCCGGCGCGTGGGCGCAAGGCAAGCTCGAGCCGGTCATCCCCGATGCGATCGATGGGGGCGAGGCACCGTTTGTCAAACCCTTCATGGTCGCTATTGCCGACGACCACTACGCGCTCGACATTCGGCGCGCCCGTGATCTGCTCGGCTGGGAGCCGCGGCATCGATTGAAGGATGAACTGCCGCAGCTCGTCGCGGTGTTAAAGAACGACCCGGCCGGTTGGTACGAAACCAACAGTGTCACGCCGCCGGCCTGGCTCAGCAAGGCAGACGACCTGGGTAAAAATCCGGAGGAACTACGCGCCCGCCATGAGGCGCAGGTCATGACCGAGCACCGCGCCAACCACCCTCGAGTACGCCGGGCAGCAGGTGGCGATGGGCACCATGGGCTACAAGCACGAGAACCTGATCTGCCCGCAGGGTAATCCTCTGGCCTGTGACCCTCGCGAGATCGTGGACAAGATGAGCAAGACCCAGGTGAACCTGAAGCTCATCCCGGAGGTCGATGGGTCGCTTGGGATTGCGCAGCTGGTCGCCTACAACCTGAGCGATATTCATGTCAAGGGGGCCTGGAGCGGACCGGCCCAGTTGCATCTCGTGCCCCATGTCAATGCACCCGTCGCCGACCTTCCAGTCAAAAAGATTGTGTCCTTTCGGCAGGTCTGTGGAGGCGCCGTCAGATCCTCCTTGGCCGAGATTCCAGTGCGCCTATCGAGGCGCAGAATCCGAGCCAGGACTGTGCGCGAGAGGACAGCTATCTGGCCTGCGG
>JBOIEG010000604.1:0-6141 GCA_050740915.1 Gammaproteobacteria bacterium
CGCGAGCGAAGGAAGGTCGCGTTCCGCCGGAGCGCAGGAACCGCAGTGTATATTGAAATACATGAGGATTCCGAGCACCGCCGGAACGCGAGATCCCGAGCGCAGTAGGTTTTTTCACAAACTCTGACCGTAGAAATCGCTTCCCCAGCAGAGGGCGCTGCCGTCCGGGCGCAGTGCACAGGAATGCAGCTGACCGGCGCTGATCTGGATAAAGCGTCCGGGCGGGGCCGTCGACTGCCGAAATAACCAGAGATCGCTGCCCCAGCAAGTCACGGTGCCCTCCGGGCGCAGTCCGCAGCTGTGTAGGCTCCCGGCGGTCAAGTGCACGAACGCACCGGTCGGAGGCGCTGCTTGCCCATAGCGGTTATCTCCCCAGCATTGCGCACGACCGTCCGTCCGCAGGCCACAGCTATGAAAGTCGCCGGTAGAGACTTCGGTGAGCTTCTCGGCCGGCGGTTGCGCCTGTCCGCGGCTATCGTCTCCCCAGCAGCTCGCACCCCCGTCCGAGCGCACCCCGCAACTATGCGCTAGGCCGGCGTTCAGCTGGAAGAAACGGCTATTTCTCGGTGCTGTGATGGCCGCGGCATCGCTTCCCCAGCAGACCACGCGGGCGTCGTCACCAAGCCCGCAGGTATGCTCTCCGCCAGCACTGATTATGGCGGCTGTGACCAGGGGCGGATCCAGGGCGATGATCGCAACCGAAAGGAGCAGGACAGGGTAATCGGGCCTCGGCATTTCATGCCATAGGCAAAACCGTGCCCGCTCCGGCCGACTCCTCATCCACAAGGAATAAAAAAGGGAGGCAAGCCTCCCTTTCTGCGAACGGAACGAGGACCGCGCTAAAAACGGAAACCCGCGTAAGCGCCGGCGGTCCAGAAGTTGAACTCATGGTCGGTGTTGCCAGCCACACCGGTGACTTGAGTGAAATTGTTTTCGCTATTGCTGTAATTGGCCGTCAAGTGGTAGCGGCCATCGATGCCGGCCACGACCCCGGGTATGATTTCGTATTCCACCCCAGCCGCGAATTGCACGCCCACGTCGAGATACGTGGCCGAATCGGACGGGGGGCTGATCACATGGAAATCGAGCCCCGCGGGGATGATCCAAGGCCTAAGTGGACTTCCCTCCATGAACTTGATCTTGGGCGATGCGCTCACGGTGAACATGGTGAGAGCGATGTCGCCGGTCACGACGCAGCCGGCAAGATTACCAAGGTTAAGAGCGCCGGCGCCGCCGATAAAAGCGGTGGCCAGCGCGCATTCGGCGGTGGGTACCACCACCGTCTGTGGCTGTGTTTCATACTTCTTGTACTCCAGGCTGATCTCGCCCAGGGCCTCGGTACCCGGCAATATCCCCCACAGATCCGTGGTGAGGCTGTGCTCTACGGCCCCGCCGACATACCATCCTTCGTCGGCACTGTGATTCGTGCCCAGCCCAATGGTGTTGTGGGTGTCGGTAAAGGACTCGAATCCGCGCGCACTGTCGTCAATGTTCGTATAACCGCCGCGGAAGAATATCGTACTGTTTTTCTCCTTTTCCACCCGTTCGACCCGGGCCACGCGCTCTTCCAAGTCCGTGACCTCGAGCGTGGAGACGGGTGTCTGTTCCGCTTGCTGCTTCACGCTTTCTTCTACCCGGCCCATGCGCCCATCCAGTTTGCGCACCTGGACGCTGGGTTCTTGGGCCTCCTGCTTTAGCCTTTGTAACTCGGCCTGCATCTGCTCGAGCTGTTGTTCCAGCTCTTGCACGCGGGTCGATAGCGGGTCGGCGGCAGAGGCCCATTGCGGCGTTAACGCAACACCCGTGGAAAGGACCAGGGCGGCCGCTGCGGTGGAGTGAATAGGTAAGATTCCCCAATTGCGTTTCATGATCATGCCTCCTCTCAGCACATAAGGCTCAGATTTTTAGCTTTTTAGCCCCTTGAACCCCTCCGTACCATCAGCGGGCTTACGAGGCGCCTCAGCAACGGTACGGAGGTAAGATCAAGATGTCAAGTAATATTTTAGCATTTTTGCTTAAAACCGTGTTTTTTTGTTGTTAACAAACAACTTACAACCCCCTTGTTCGCGCCTAGTTTGCCGCCGGGACCACCAGCTTCATCCCTACCCATACAGCGTCAGGATTCGAGAGCTGGTCCCGGTTCGCATCATAGATTAAGCGCCATTTACTGGCGTCACCGTAGATGCGCTTGGCGATGCTATAAAGGTACTCGCCCGGCTTCACGGTGATGGTTTCGGAGCCTGCCGAAGACGAGGTCGACTCAGGGGCGCCGGCTTCGGATTCCGGCTCGCTCATGGCAAGGGCCTCGCTCGTCGTGCTGGTTTCGGGTCCACTGGCGCCGACTTCGGGTGCCGTTTGCTCCGGAGGCGGTGCCGCCAGCGGTTCACTGGGGGGGGACTCGGTCGCACTGGGCGCAGCAGAGAACTCAGGAGACGTGGTGGGCGCTTCGGTTGCGCTCAGCGGTTCGCTGGTCGACCCTGTTATGACCTCGTTCACGCTCGTATCTGGGGCCGGATCCGCCAGCTCGCCAAGCGATTCGAAGTTGCTCTCTGGCGCCTGCTCTGCCGCTTGGCTGGCGCTGTCCGTGACTTCGCCGACGCCACCCAGTGCCGCATCTGTTTCGGTCTGCATTTCTTCGCCGACCGCTTCAATCGTTTCTTCTGTCGTTTCAGCGGCGTTTGCAACGGCGTCAGAGGCAACGTCCGCGGCGCTTGAAGCGGCGTCAGCAGCGCTCGAAGCGGCGTTCGTAGCACTATCCGCGGCTTCCGAAGCGCTTTCCGTTGCCTGGTCCATCATTTGGGTCAGGTCGGCACTCGGCTCCGTATCGCCACTGCCTAAGTAATACCAAACGCCACCGCCGAGCACTACGGCGATCAACAAGAAGAGGAATATCTCGCGTGCCGCTCCCGCCACTCGGGGCGCACTACCCTGGCACAGTCTCGCCCTTTGCGCTCGTGCAACAGGGTGGCTACGATTGAGGGTCATATTTCTCATATTTCTACTGCAGGTTGGCATATTCGAACTCCTTTGCAACGAGTTGTTGATTTCGGAAAAGCGAATTATACAATTCTAACACCGCGTTGGGCCTATGTCAGTGCGTGCCGGCTCGACTTACGGGTCCCATTTGTTCCGCTAACAGTGCATGCACCGGGGAGCTTGCCTAAGAGAGCCTGTCGGACTGTAGGAAGAATCTACTGCGGCGTGGGGAATCGGTCCATATTTCCGATCATTTTCGTTAAATAGTTACCACTATTCACCTCAAATGATCGAAAATCTGTTCTCGATTTTCCACTCGCCTCGCTACGGTTCCTTTAAGTCCGACAGGCTTCCTAGTAGGGGCGTCGATTCCAACAATAGTACAACAGCAATCGCGTGCGTGTCGCTTCACCTTTTTTTAATGCCTTTGAAACATGGAGTTGGCGGGGTTGGCCAGGCCCTTGGCCGCGGGCGCTCGATTAGGCCGCATCCTTAACGTGTTGGCAGGCAAGGAATAGTCAACGATGTGCTCTGAGCGGGGTAGTTTTACCCAAGCCCGACGCTGGGTGGTGAAGATCGGCAGCGCGCTCGCAACCAACGATGGGAAAGGCTTGCGACTAAGCTCCATTGATACCTGGGTGTCACAGGTGGCCGCTCTGCGCCGCAGGGGTGTCGAGGTATTGGTGGTTAGCTCCGGATCGATCGCCGAAGGCGTTGCGCGCTTGGGTTGGCGCGGCCGCCCCCAGGCACTGCACCGTCTGCAAGCCGCCGCTGCGATCGGTCAAATGGGGCTGGTGCAAGCCTACGAGAGCTGTTTTCAGCGCTATGGATTAATCACCGCGCAGGTGTTGCTCACGCATGCGGATTTATCCGACCGCGGCCGCTATTTCAACGCGCGCAGGACCTTGCTGAGCTTGTTGCGCTTAGGCGCGATTCCGGTCATCAACGAAAACGATACCGTCGCTACAGAGGAGATCCGCTTTGGTGACAATGATACCTTGGCTGGTTTGGTGGCGAACCTGGTAGAAGCGGGGCTGTTGGTGATCTTAACCGACCAGCCCGGGCTTTTTGAGCGTGATCCGAGGCGCCACCCGAAAGCCTGTATGATACCACTCGCGCGGGCGGGCGACCCGGTCTTAGAGCCCATGGCGGGAGAAGGCGGGGTGTTGGGGAGGGGCGGAATGCGGACCAAGCTCACAGCAGCCGCGCTCGCCGCACGCTCTGGCGCCGCAACGGCTATCGTGTCCGGGAGCGTGGATAACATTCTCCTGCGCATCGCGGCGGGCGAAGAACTAGGCACCTTATTGCTCCCGCCGGAGGAGCCGATCGCGGCACGCAAGCTATGGCTGGCGGGCACCCTACACCCCAAGGGCAGGCTGGTGCTCGATGGCGGCGCGGTACGTGTATTGCGCGAGGCCGGAAAGAGCCTCCTCGCCGTGGGGGTGACTCAAGTCGATGGGAAGTTTAACCGGGGTGATCTCGTCAGTTGTGTTGCAGCCGACGGCAAAGAGGTGGCACGAGGACTGGTGAACTATTCGGCCGACGAAACGCGTCGCATCATGGGCAAAGCCAGCGAGCGGATCGAAGCGATATTAGGCTATGTGGATGACCCGGAACTGATCCATCGTGATGATCTCGTGCTGATGCCGTGATGGGAGCTCTAGGCGTCGCCAACCGCCAAGCGATTGAGCGCGGCGTTCAAGCGCTTTTTCTGCCGAGCCGCTTTGTTCCTGTGAATGATGCCCTGCATCGCCATGCGGTCGATGATGGGCACGGCGGTGGCAAAGGCCGATTGCGCCAATTCTTTGTCTCGCGCGTCGATCGCCCGCACCACCCGCCTGATGCTCGTGCGCAGCAGAGAACGCCGGCTTGCATTGTGGGCACGACGGCGTTGCCCTTGCCGCGCCCGTTTCCGAGCGGATGGGGAATTCGCCAATGCCATACCTCCAAAAGAAATAAAGGGGCGGTAAATATCCGATCTTCGGCGGCACTTGTCAATTTCTCTCGCCACCCTGCGGCTCAGAGCTTGTGAAAAAATCTGCTGCGCTTGGGATCTCGCATTTCGGCGGTGCTCGGGATCCTCATGTATTTCACGATACACTCCGGTTGCTCGTCTCATCCTCGAGACTCGCCCCTGCGGGGCTTGCGCTCCATTTCGCTGCCGGCGAAACGCTCCTGTGCTCCGGCGAAATGCGACCTCCCGTCGCTCGCAACGGCTTTTTCACAAGCTCTCATCGGTTTCTCGCCGGGCTCGAGGCTGATTAGCGATGCGGCTGTTTCGATCCGGGGTCGTGGTGAGCACAATGACGTTTATCTCACGGATCTTTGGGTTCGCGCGAGATATGGTCATCGCCCACGGCTTCGGCGCCGGGATGGCAGCGGATGCATTTTTCGTGGCCTTCAAGATCCCCAATTTTCTTCGCCGCCTGTTTGCGGAAGGCGCGTTTTGTCAAGCCTTTGTCCCGGTGCTCTCTGAGTACAAAACGCATCGCAGCCCCGAGGACATCAAGCTGCTCCTCGATCGCGTAACAGGCACCCTGTCCGCGGTGCTCGGGGCAATGACCGTGTTGGGGATCCTCGCCGCCCCGTTGATCATCACCGTGTTCGCGCCTGGATTCGTGGTGACGCAAGACAAATTCGCGCTGACCGTGGAGATGTTCCGCCTGACCTTCCCCTATCTGTTGTTCATTTCCCTGACCGCCCTCGCCGGCGGGGTACTGAATACCTACGGGAGGTTTGCCGTCCCCGCCTTCACGCCGGTGTTTCTGAACCTCTCCATGATCGGGGCCACGCTTTGGCTTGCCCCAAGGATGGAACAGCCGGTCATGGCGCTAGCTTGGGGTGTTTTCATCGCCGGGGTGGTGCAGCTTTTGTTTCAATTTCCCTTCTTAATACGCCTGCGGCTTTGCCCTTGGCCGCGGATCAAGTCCGACGACCCGGGGGTGAGGCGGATCCTGAGACTCATGGGGCCCGCTATCTTCGGTGTATCGGTCACCCAGATAAGCTTACTGATCGATACCATCATCGCTTCTTTCCTCGTTACCGGCAGCGTGTCCTGGCTGTATTATTCCGACCGTCTGGTCGAATTTCCTTTGGGCGTGTTTAGCATCGCGTTTGCCACCGTGATTCTCCCCAGCCTGTCGCAACAGCACGCTCAAGGGTCGC
>JBOIEG010000605.1:0-9237 GCA_050740915.1 Gammaproteobacteria bacterium
GCAGGTAGGGTGTGTCACGATCGCATTGACGGAAGTGGCTCATGCACGCTCGCTCATTGAATCCATTGCCGATCCGATCGGTTTGCACATCAAAAGTTCCGCCTTAAGTCCGACAGGCTCCTAGAACTCACATAAGCCTCCCGCCGCCATCTAACTCTTGGTTCTTGATCTGGTCCTGCCAGACGTACGGAAGCAGTACGATGCCATTCTGCGCACTTACCGTGGCGACGAACCGTCCGGCGGTCCGGCCGGGGTGCTCACCTACTCCAACCGGCACTTCTTTTCCCGCCGCCAGCGCCGCCATTTCCTGAGCGTATTTGCGGCTACCTTCCGCCCCGATCGGCGAGATCGCGTATGTGGGCGCCGGCCATCTGCCGGCGCTAGCGTCGCGCCGGCGCAGTCAGTCTGCTCGGCAAAGGGGCACCGACGCCGGTATTCCGCTCGGCATACTCCCCGATCATCGTTGGGAGAATGCCGTCACGCCGTTCGCGCCGGGTGATCTGCTCGTCACGTACACCGACGGTGTGGTGGAAGCGCGCGACCGGGACCGGGGGCGATGCTGGCGGCGATCCGGCAGGTCCTTTTTCGAGCATCATTGAATCTCTGAAAACTTGAAGAAATCGACCGCGGCCGCGTACCCCTGCCCGCGCCGAAAGGTCTACTATAATTGACTGAACATCAGATCGTCAGGATCGTCAGCCTGCCATCGGAACGATGTTCATGACGTTCCATCGTCCTGTAAGCCTTTTTTGTGAGTCGCCACCATGGATAACGATGCCGATACGCGTACGAGCGACGCCCGGGATTCCGAGCATCCGCTATCAGGTCGAAATACCGACTTCCAAATCGTCGCCGAAGATGCGCCGGTGATGCTGTGGTTGACCAATGCGGAAGGGAAGATTGTCTTTACCAACTCAAAATGGAAGAAATTCGTGGGCGCGTTTTCCGGCGAACCCAAGGGCGGCGATCCCTGGATCAACGCCCTGCATCCCAATGACCGGGACCACTGTCTGAAGACCTTCGAGGAAGCATTTCTGATGCATCGCTCGTTCGAGATGGAGTATCGCTTGTGCCGGTCCGATGGGCAATTTCGGTACGTGCTCGATACCGGGGAGCCATACAGCAACAAGGAAGGGAAGTTTTCCGAATTCATCGGCTCCTCCACCGACATCACCGATCGCAAGAATCACGAAAATCAATTGCATCTGTCGCAGCTGGAGCTGACACAACACAACCGGGAGATGCGGCTCATCAACGAGTTGAACTCCTATTTGCAGGTATGCCGATCCTTGGGTGAGACCCACGCCATCGTCGCGCAATACGCACGGAAGATCTTCGCCGGTTACTCGGGCGTGCTGTATCTGTTCGATGAAGACCACAGCTTGGTCGAACCGGTGGCCAGTTGGGGCGGTACGGAGATTTTCTCATCGACGGTAATTTCCCCCGACGACTGTTGGGCGCTGCGGCAGGGTAAGGTGCACCTGGTCGACGGATTGGCGGACGCGATCGTCTGCAACCATGTCGCCGCACAGTGCGAGCAGGGATACGTCTGTGCCCCGGTAATCGGGCAGGGCGAGATGATCGGGGTTCTGTGCGTGACCCTCGGCTCCGGGACGGTGCGGACAGCACCGGCCTGTTGCGGACGTCGGCCGAATCCCGAACCCGCCTCGTTTCGATGGCGGCGGATAACCTGGCGATGGCTCTGGTCAGTCTGAAGCTGCGCGAAGCGCTCCGCGATCGATCGGTGCGGGATCCGTTGACCCGGTTATTCAACAGGCGTTACCTGGAAGAAACCCTGAACCGCGAATTGTCGAGTTGTAAGCGTGCCGACCAACCGCTGGGTGTGATCATGATCGATGTCGATCACTTCAAGAAATACAACGATACCCATGGGCACGATACCGGCGACTATGTTTTGGTGCAGATCGCCGACATCGTGCGCTCGAAACTCAGAGCAGGGGATACTCCCTGCCGCTATGGTGGCGAGGAACTGGTGCTGCTCATGCCGGGAGCACCCAAGGAGATCGCTGCCGCGCGGGCGGAATCGGTGCGTGCAGCGGTGGAAAAGCACGAATTGGTTTACAAGGACAAGGCGTTGACGGGTGTCACCGTGTCGCTGGGGGTCGCCGGATTTCCTGGCGATGGAAACACGGCCGCTGCTGTGCTCAAAGCCGCCGATTCGGCGCTCTACGTTGCCAAGCAATCGGGTCGAAACAGGGTCGTCATATCCGGGGTATAGATTCTTTCACCGTGACTTCTTTGCATTCGACAAAGCAGATCATGCGGCGATTCTGGAATACGCCCCCGGAAAGGGGTGGTCTCGCAGATAGAGCGGCGTTCCCATGCCTCGGCGTCCGTAAGGTTACCCGCCAGCGACGGGTCCGCGGGATCTTGGCGATCGGGCCCGTGAGCGTGGAACCTGCGAAAGGTCCGGCTGACCTTGGCGCTTTCCCTTCTGGGTCTTGCCCGCCGGCTCGCAGATGAACCGTCGCTGCGAGCCGTGCCCGGATGTCGTGGTTGCTAAACCCTCGCAGGCAGCGCTCGCCAGCCATGAGGGCCTGGACTAGCTCACTGTCGTGACGGGCAAGCGGATTGAAGCCGGAGCACCTCCGGCCAGCCGCATCCTTTTTCGGGGTGGTCACACGGTCCAGCTCGCGTTTCGCGTTGGTCGGGTTATCGACCAACGCCAGCGCATCGAGATAACGGCCGTTGGCCTGCAATGAGACCCCCGGATAGCGGAACAGATAGGCGACCCCTTTGCGCATGGCGACCCATTCGGTGCGACGCTTGCCTTTGCGCGCGACCTTCATGCGTACCCGAAATTACCCGCATCCCGCAGAACAATTTCCAGCACGCATGAGATTTGACCTATGATGACGCACCGCTTTAAATTCTTCCACAGATGGCTTGCCATGGGTTATGGACTAATTCTGCTGGTGATCTCTCTGTCATTGACGCCGTTTCCGCCGGATATCCCCCTACCGGATATCCTCAAAGAGAATGGCGATAAGCTGGGACATGGGATGGCGTACGCGATGCTCATGGTATGGTTTGCCTGGCTCTACCCCAATCTCCGCACTCGGTTGGGCTATGCAGCAGGATTCGTGGTTCTTGGTATAGCTCTGGAGTTTGCCCAGGGCCTTACTGAATACCGCGCGTTCGAACTGGCCGATATGTCGGCCGATGCGGTGGGAGTAGCGCTGGGATGGATCACTGCACTGCCGCCTCTCCCCAACCTGTTGGTATTGATAGAACGGGGTCTGCTCAAGGCTGTGTAGTTTCGCAAAGGGATGCAGGGTCTGGCGGTATTCGTTGAGAGGAGGTTGTCGCGATGCTTTCGTGTGAAGCTGCCCGCAGAGCCCGTGACATCCGGGCCCGCTTCGCCTTATAGCCTGTAGAAAAACCCGCTCATCTTCTCGATATAAGATGCTTGTATTGCTGTAACTTCAACCAGTCCTATGAGCCTATAAAGAACTCGTGCTCGTCAACCTTTGGGGTGATATTGCTTGCACCGTCTCCTAAGTGGCAGGGCGAGCGGTAGCTTGCCGCGTTTCGCCTTGGCTCCCGCGCATTATGCGGCGCAGTTTGCTCAGGGACTAGAGGGGTGCGACATTTTGTCGCATTTACACAGGACCTGAGAGCCCTACAATAGCCTTACCAAAACCTATCTATTTATAAATGCGGCCCGATGGCGGTTCCGTCGCGGGCGGTGGAGGGCGATAAAGATGTCAGAGAACGCTAGAAAATCCCCGGTGCGGCTTCTTGTCCTTCTGATGGCGAGCGCCTCTGGCTCGGCTGCCGGGCTGGAGGTCGCACCCTCGGCTCAAGCCATCGCGGCGCCCTCGCTCGTCTTATCAGAGCCACTCACGCTCAAGCGCGAGGGCGCTCGTAACCCCACGGTGGCCATTGACCGGCGTTCTGGGGTGCTGTACCTCGCCTGGGCTCAGGAGGTCCCGGGACCGGCAGCGAAGAAAAAAGACGACAAAAAGGTTGACCCCAGGCTCCAAGTTCTGCTCGCCCGTTCGACGGATGGGGGTCGCCAGTTCGGGCCGCCGGTGGTGGTGAGCACGCTTGAGGATCATGTGGCCTCTTACACCGTGAGCCCAACCCAGGTGGCCGTGGGCCCTAAGGGCGAAGTCTACGTCCTCTACGAACACAGTGCCCCTGAGTTTAAGGTGCCAGGCTGGCAATGGGGCCGGACCCTCCCGCGGCTCGCCCGCTCCGACGATGGGGGACAGAGCTTCTCCGCGCCTATTGAGATCGCAGGCGAGTCGATCGAGGGCGTGCCCACTTCTGTGGGCATGCTCAACCTCTTCGTGGCCCCGAACGACGATCTTTACGCCTCCTGGCTGGACAGTCGGGAACCCATCGCCTATATGCTCGCGCATCAAAAGGAGCCCCCACAAGAGGAATACCCGCCCTATCAGTTGCGGATCGCGCGCTCGAGGGATGGCGGGGACAGCTTCGGCAAGAGTGTGCTGGTCTCAAAGCCCACTTGCGGCTGTTGTGGCACCAAGGTGGCGCAAGGGGCGGGCGGGCCCCTTTTTGCCACGACCCGCGCGCAGTGGGAGGAGCTCAAAGGCTCCTACGACGCCGTGCGCGATGTCTTCGTCTCGATCTCGCGTGATGGTGGCGCGAGCTGGGCTAAGGCGGTCAAGATCCACGACGACCGCTTCAAGATCAGCGCTTGCCCAGACATCACCTCCGGACTTGCGGTCGACTCGCGTGGGCGGCTGCATGCCGCCTGGTACACCGGCACTGAGCGCCACCCCGGGGTCTTCTACGCTGTGTCCTCCGACGAAGGCAAGAGCTTCTCCAAGCCTCTGGCGCTTTTGGCCGACGACTGGGTGCCCTACGGCGATGTCAAGCTCGCCCTCGACGGGAACGATAATGCGTGGGTGGCCTTCGAGGACCGACGGGGCGAAGAGGACATGATCCAACTCGCGCGCGTCACCCCCGAGGGCACGCGCACCCTCTCCCAAGCCTGGCCCGGCACCGCCCCCGATGTGGCAGTGCTCGCAGACTCGGCCGTGATCACATGGGGCACCCAGGCGCCCGAAGGCGAGGAGGAGGGCGGGGGGATCCAGGCGCTCATCGCCCGCCCATGAAGACCAGCCAGTGGATCTCTGGGGTCGCCGCGAGGTGCCAACTCCGGGCCGCAATCCTCGCCGCCACCTTCGGTCTTACGTTGGTCCTGCCAACCTGGGCTGAGGAACAGCCCGCGCCGGGGTATGGGGCACGGGCGCTTGGCGGGAGCGCGAAGGTGTCCCTCGCTTCGCTCCGCGGTCAGGTCGTGTTGCTCAATACCTGGGCCACCTGGTGTTCTCCTTGCCGTCAGGAGATGCCGGCCTTTGAGACGCTCTACCGGCAGTATCGGAAGCGCGGTCTGATGGTCGTCGGCGTGAACATCGACGAGGGCCAGGCCGATGAGCCGGTGCAGCGCTACGTGGAGGGCATCGGGGTCAGCTTTCCCATCTGGCGTGACCCGCAGAACCGCATCGCGAAGCGCTTCCGGGTGCTCGGCGTTCCCGAGACCTTCCTCCTAAACCGCGAGGGGGTGATCCTGTGCCATTGGCGGGGTCGCATGGATCCCAACGTCCCCGAGGATCTCAAATCCATCCAGGATGCCTTAGCGCCGCAGGGCGCGACCATGGCAGCCGGTGTGCAGGTAGAAGCGCCTGCGGCGCACGGGGAGCCCACGCCCAAGCGCGGGCGGCGGCTCGCCGAGCAGCGCGGCTGTCTCACCTGCCACGCCACCGACGGCGCGCCCGGGGTGGGGCCGAGCTGGAAGGATCTCGCCGGATCGGAGGCCAAGCTCGCCGATGGGCGCACGCTCCTGCGCGACCGCGACTACCTTGCTCGCGCCATCGTGGACCCCGACGCCGAGATCGTCGCGGGCTACGCGAAGGGTGTCATGGCCGGAGCGATGCCGGGCCAGCCGCTCACCGAGGCCGAGGTCGAGGCGCTCATCCTCTATCTCACATCGCTCTCAACAATTTCACCCCGCCGCTGAATGGAGAAGCAGCGAAGCTCGTAGAGAGAAGGGCAACTGGCTGAGAGCTTGTGAAAAAATCGTCGCGAGCGAAGGGAGGTCGCATTTCGCCGGAGCGCAGGACCGTTTCGCCGGGAGCGAAACGGCGCGCAAGCCCCGCAGGGGCGAGTCTCACGGATGAGACGAGCAACCGGAGTGTATATTGAAATACATGAGGATTCCGAGCACCGCCGAAATGCGAGATCCAGAGCGCAGCAGATATTTTCACAAGCTCTGAGGAAGCCTCAATGTATGGCTCTGAGATACATGAGAAAAATACCAAATACACGGGCACCGCCATGGCCTTGCATTGGCTCATGATGCTGCTCATCTTCACTTTGATTGGTCTCGGGTGGTATATGGCCGATCTGCCCAAAGGCGAGCAGCGCAGCGACTTCTTTGCTTTGCATAAGTCGATCGGCCTGACGGTGTTTCTGCTCGCTTTGCTCCGCCTCTCGTGGCGGCTAAGCCACCCTCCCCCTCGCCTGCCCGCGAGCCTTGAGCCCTGGCGCCGCCGCTTTGCCGGGGTGATCCATTTCGCGATGTATTGTTGCCTGTTTCTGCAGCCCCTGAGCGGATACCTTTCTTCTTCGTTCAGCGGGTATGCCACCCGTTATTTTGGGATCCCCCTTCCGCAGTGGGGTTGGGAAGACAAGTTTTTGAACGAATTGTTTTCTTCCATTCACCAAGCCAGCGCTCTCACCTTGTGTAGCCTGATCACGATTCATGTGCTCGCCGCGATGAGCCATGCGCTGCCTGGCCAAGAGCCCGTGCTGCGACGCATGCTTCCATGGTAGACAGCTTGCTCAGTACCGTACCGATGTCGTCCAGTATCGTCGGACCTCCAGCCGCTCATGCCCCGCTGCGGTATCAGCACCTGTCAACCGCGGCGTGGATTCGACAACACTCTCGCCAGCTTTTCAAGCCAAGCGCTTTGGGAGAAGCGCAGAGCGGCGACTGTCATCGCGATGAGGATGAACGTCCCCATCACCGCCAGGTCCCAGGCCACCGTGAAATCCGGCGCGTAGGATCCGCCGGCCGCTAGCGCATGCTTCATCAGGTCTACGCCGTAGCTAAAGGGGTTGATCAAGGCCAGGGTCTTGAGCACAGGCGGTAGCCGTTGCAGGGGGTACAGGGCCCCGCTGACAAAGAACATCGGGAAAATAACAAAATTCATGATCACGGCGAAGTTCTCTAAGGTTTTGCTGAAGACCGCGATCAACATCCCTAAGCTGGCGCAGACAAAGGCCGGGATCACCAGCGCCAAGAGGAACAAGCCCAGGCTATCCGGAGCAGCCCGGTAGCCGAGCAGCGCCAGCAACAGCAACAGCATCAAGGCCTGAACCATCGCGACGATGGCGGCACTCGTCGTGCGCGCGAGTATGATCCAATAGCGAGGAAAGGGCGCGATGATGAGCATCCTCATCACCCCCGATTCCTTATCGGAAACCAGGGAAAGGGAAGCGAGCATGGCGCCGAACAAAAGCACCATGCAGAGGAGCCCCGGAATAAGAAACACCTTGTAGTCCCCGCCTCCCGTGCCTGCCGTCAAGGACTGAAACCCGGTGCCGATGACCAGCAGCCAGATGAGCGGGCGCACCATCGCGCTCACCAGCCGCCCACGCTGGCGCAGCATGCGCTTCAGCTCCCGCTCAATGATCGCGAAGATGGGGCGCCACATGGTTTTTGTCCTCGCCGCTCGTCGGAAGCAGACCGCCGCGGTTCAGCCACACGTAAACATCGTTTAAATCCGGATGCCGCAGGTGCCAGCCCTTGACCTCGGCGCGCAGCTTACGATCTAGATCCCCGATGGAGAAATCGCCGTCCTTGATCCGGAACAACAAGCGATTACCTTCGACGATGGGTGTGCCAAGCTGGGGATGAAACAGGGTGGCGTGCCTGGAAGGGCTATCGGTCTCGAGCTCCAGGATATAGGCACCAAGCGCCGCGATCAATTGTTGCGGTTGGCCTTGGCCGATGATGCGACCCGTCTTCAAAAAAGCGACCCGGTCACAGCTCGCCGCCTCCTCCAAGTAATGGGTGCTGAGCACGATGGTCACGCCATGATCTTTGCGCAAACCGTCTAGGAAGCGCCAGATCGCGCGCCGGTTAAGCACATCCAAACCGATGGTCGGCTCGTCCAAAAAAAGGATCTCGGGTTGGTGCAACACCCCGCGCGCGATGTCCACCGCCCGGCGCATGCCTCCGGAGAGCTTGGCGACCGCCATGCCGCGCCTGTCTCCCAACTCGAATAAGGACAGCAATTGGTTGATGCGCTCACTCACTACTCGCGAGGGCAGCTGGTACAGGGCGCCGGCCAGCCGCAGGTTCTCTTCCACGGTAAGCGTTCGGTCCAGGGCCGACTCCTGAAACACCAAACCGATCGCGCGGCGCACGGCCACGGGCTCGCGCACAACGTCGTGACCCGCCACCCTGATCCGACCCGCCGTGGGCCGGACCAAGGTCGAAAAGAGATGCAGCGTGGTGGTCTTCCCGGACCCATTGTGGCCCAGCAAGCCAAAGAATTCGCTGCGGCAGATAACAAGGTCCAGCAGTTCAAGCGCCCAGACATCGCCGTAGCATTTGCTGACGCCCGAGGCCTCTATAGCATCAACCGGGTCCGCTTTATCGTTCTCGCGCATGGCGATGGTTATCGTTAATGACAAAGGCGACGTAAGCGTTACCGCGACTACCACAGCGCTCTACTCATTGGGTGGAGCATTATCAGTGACCTTGGTCTGAGCCTTTCTCCAAGGCGTAGACCTTGGAGAAAGGCCCTCTTATGAGGGGCAAGGCGGGCGGACGGTGCCGCCCTGTGACTCGGTAGCTCCATAAAGATCGCTGTGATACCTCAGGCAGTGGTCTCAGGACCGGGCGAGAGATCGCGCTTAGCGGTACGCCGCCCGTGCTGCCCGGCCTCCCCTCATGATGTGCCCGGTGATGCTCGCTGCGAGGGCTCGTGTATTCCACGCCGTACCATTCCTCGGATCACCACGTAGAATACGGGAGTGAGCAACAGACCTACCAGCGTAACGCCTAGCATACCGCTGAAGACAGCGGTACCCAGGACCTGACGCATCTCAGAGTTTGTGAAAAACCTACTGCGCTCGGGATCTCGCGTTCCGGCGGTGCTCGGAATCCTCATGTATTTCAATATACACTGCGGTTCCTGCGCTCCGGCGGAACGCGACCTTCCTTCGCTCGCG
>JBOIEG010000606.1:0-2886 GCA_050740915.1 Gammaproteobacteria bacterium
CAGGTAGGGTGTGTCACGATCGCATTGACGGAAGTGGCTCATGCACGTTCGCTCATTGAATCCATTGCCGATCCGATCGGTTTGCACATCAAAAGTTCCGCCTTAAGTCCGACAGGCTCCTAGGCGCTACTTTTGCGAGAGTCGATGTGGAGCTCGGTGTGGCGCTGGTAAGCACGCTGGACTAGGAACCACACCGTCCATGCGATAGCCGCCGTGAACACCACAATGGGCACCAGAAGCCCTGGATACACGACGCTCGCATAAGCAAGCGGCCATAAAAACAGGATATTCGCAACTAGGGTGCCTACGGCCACTTGGCGATGGCTAAAACCGAGCTGCACCAAACGTTGGTAGGCATGGGTGCGATGCGGGCGATACCAGGCCTCACCGGCAAACACCCGTCTGAGCAACGTGAAGGTCGCGTCTCCCACAAAGGTCCCGAGCAGGATACACCACACCAAGGCTGGAAACGCCGCTGTCGACTCCCCAAGGAACGCCAGCACGGCGACGGTATAGCCCAGAAAATAGCTTCCGACATCGCCCATAAATATCTTGGCCGGGGCCCAGTTCCACACCAGAAATCCGGCGCACGCAGCCGCCAGTAACGCACACACAGCGGACAAACCCAAATAGCCTTTCATCGCGAACAGCATCGCTCCCATGCCGGTGGCGCAGACGGTTTGGATGCCGGCCAATCCGTCTATGCCATCCATGAAGTTGTAGAGATTGATCAACCACACGATCGCGATCACGCCTACGACGCTGCCCAACCATCCCAAAGCTACTGTCGCAGATCCCAGATCGATCTCCGCCAAGCCACCCAAGCACCACAAGGCAAAAATGGCTGCGATCAATTGAACGATGGCGCGCCATCTCGCTGAGATGGAATGGTGATCGTCTATCCAACCGATGACAGAGACCAGCAGTCCACCCCCCGCAAAAGCCATGACCAAACGCAAAGGCAACCATCCGATCACGCCGAGCACCGCGATCACCGCTAGGAATACGACACAGACTGCCAGTCCCCCTCCACGAGGCATGGGTTCGGTGTGTGAGCTGCGCTCATTCGGAATATCAACGACGGAATGCCGCAACGTATGCCGGCGTACTAAGCCAGTAATCGTGGCGGTCGCGATAAACGCGACCAGCGCCGACAAGGCGATCGAAGAGCAGAAGTTGGTCAATCTTGTCTCACAAGCGCTCGAGGGAAGTTCTGAAAATGGCTTGCTGGCCTTTTAGTCTGTCCAAATATACCATTCTCCGCTCTTGCGTATTACCCCGAGAGGAGGTCCCTCCGGAGATCGCGTCAGTGCGGGGACTTGCAGCAGAGACAGACACGCTGGTCATGAACAGGCGAGAACTTACCGCCCTTTCCGAAGCGCATATAAAAAAGCTACTGCGCGCACATCTGGCGGAGCCCGGTCCGCCCTTTGCCCCCAAGCTTGTCGCCACCAACGGTCATCCATACGCTGCCATCGAGCTCGATGGGCCTGTCCTGCTTGCGCGTGTCAGCCATCGATACACTCCAGGCTTTCGTTCGGCACTGATGCAGTGACGACCATCTGGGATGCTGAGGTCAGATCGACTACACGAGCATCTTCCAGGTGTACGACTTCTTCGGCAAAACACGACACATCGTCTTCGTCGTGCGTGATCAAGAGTACCGGAATGTCCAATTGCTCCTGCAGATCGCTGAGCTCATCTCGCAATCTGTGCCGCAGCTTCCTGTCAAGAGCGGCAAAGGGCTCATCGAGCAGCAAGGCCCTAGGCTGGGTGACCACTGCCCGGGCGAGCGCCGTGCGCTGACATTATCCCCCGGAGAGTTGCTCTGGGAAGTGCCTCTCGACGGGTTCAAGGCCAAACGCTCGATATCCCAAACCACGGCGCTCCCCATCAGGTGTGACTTGCGACCCGTCCGGGGATCAGCCGGCCTGAGGCGAGTAGCGCGGCCATGCAGAAGTGAGCAGAACCAAGACGCCAGCGACATCATCCTGACCCGCCTGAACCGCCTCGTAGACCGCAATCGACAGGGTCTGGGTCTTACCCGGAATGACTCCTTAGCTACCCTGGCACGTGGGCACGCCGATGTGTTTTAAGTCGATTTCGAGGAGCTGCATCGTGATAGCGAGTGGAAAAACATCCCCGCGGCAAGGCCGCGCCCTCACCAGGGTAGCGCCGCTGGCGTTCCCGCTCGGAACCCAGCACCCCAAGCCGCAATCCACCATGCCCTCATAGGGCCGCCGCATTTCCCCGCCGGATACTGGCCCACCCTCAAGCTCTACTTGTCGTCGTGCGGGTCCCACCCCCTCTCGTGTCCGGGACTGAAAACATGCGCCTTCCTCACGAGCGCTTGCAACGACGGTGGAAGCTTTCGGTAGTCGCGGTGACTTACTACGGCTGGGCTGATGGGGGTTGGGCCGTTCGCGAGCAAGGCGTCCTCGCCCACCTGCCCGAGGAGGAACTCCAAGAACTGGATGCCGTTGTCTCCACTGGGGGCGTCGTTCAAGGTTGTAGCGCCCCAAATCACCCTTGTCCCCGGGAGCTTCACGAACGGCTTCGTCTCAGGAACGCCAGGCTGTACCACCACCGCGCGCCGGTAGAGATCGTTCTTCTCCGGGTCCCCCAGGTTGATCTCGTCGGGGAGATTCACGTACCGGTAATTGGGATCCGTCTTGGCATTGGCCAGGGCACCGTGCTCATAGCTGATCTGGTAATCGTACAACGGGTACGTGGCGTTAGTGCCCTTGAGCCCGAAGGTGGAGGTACCATCGAAGGGTGTGTAAAAAGTGAAGGCGGTGTACCCTTTTTTGTTTATCAACCAATCAGCCGGGCTCGCGAGCCCGAGAAGAAGGAGCACACCGCCATGAGAGAGCAAAGCACCGAAGG
>JBOIEG010000607.1:0-1758 GCA_050740915.1 Gammaproteobacteria bacterium
GTAACCCTGTCGGTCCCTTCAGAGTTGGCCACCAAGTTTGAGAAGCTTGCCAAAGCTGAGGCAAAGAACAAGAGCCAGCTCTTCCGGGAAATGGTTTCTGTCTATGAACAGCGCCGACGGGAGAATGAGTTCTTGGCGCTGCAGCGGTATGGTGCCAAACAGGCTCGAAAGAAGGGCGTCTTAACGGAAGCCGACGTCGAGGCCCTCGTGTTTCAGGACCGCTGACCGTGCGGGTGGTCTTCGACACCAACATCTATGTGTCGGCCTTCGCCATTCCAGGTGGCCAAGCAGAAGACGCGTACCTCGACGCGATTCACGGTCGATTCGAACTCCTCACCTCTGTGCCTATCCTTACTGAGACGGCCACTGTTCTTCAGAACAAATTTGAATGGTCTGAGGAGAAAGCCCGGACATTGGTACAGGCAATCAGCCATGTCGCCACTGTCGTCACGAGCGGCACTCGCCTCCAAGTGGTTCGCGATGAACCTGACAACCGTATTCTCGAATGCGCCGTAAAAGCGCACGCGGAGTTCATCGTCACAGGCGACCGTCAACTGCTGGCGCTGATTCAGTATGAAAGTATCAAGATTCTTCGGCTGGCGGATTTTTTGAGGCTGCTAGTGTAGTGAGTCCAACGCTTCTTTACATTTGGCGATTTTGGCCATGATGCTTGCAACCGATGCGGTCCAAACAAAGACGCGAGGGTTCTGGTTGTGCGTGTCCATATACTCATCGATTGCGGCGATCAATTCCGGCACGCTCCGAAAGACGCCACGGCGAATGCGTTTGTCCGTGATCTCTCGAAACCAGCGTTCGACCATGTTCAACCAGGAACTCGAAGTTGGAATGAAATGCAGATGGAATCGCGGATGGCGGTGCACCCAGGATGTCACTCGTGGATGCGTGTGGGTTCCGTAATTGTCCACGATCAAGTGCAAGTCCAGCCCGGCAGGGGTTTCGCTGTCGATCTTTTTGAGGAAGCGGATGAACTCTTGATGCCGGTGACGAGGCATGCAGTCGCCGATCACCTTGCCATCGAGCATGCTCAAAGCGGCGAACAGCGTGGTCGTGCCGTTGCGCTTGTAATCGTGCGTCATCGTTGCGCAGCGCCCCTTCTTGATCGGCAGTCCCGGTTGCGTTCGATCGAGGGCTTGGATTTGGCTTTTCTCGTCGACACACAAGACCAAGGCCTTGTCAGGTGGATTGAGATACAGGCCGACCACATCGGTGAGCTTCTCGAGAAATTGCCTGTCTCGGCTGAGCTTGAAGGGCTTGACCAAGTGCGGATTGAGGTGGTGCAGCCTCCATATTCGACGAACCGTGGCTTGGCTGACTCCGTGTGCCTTGGCCATGGTCCGAGTGCTCCAATGAGTCGCCGCGGGTGGTTTCGTCTGCAGCGTGGCCTCAACGATTGCGCGAACCTTCCTTTCCGGAATGCTCGGGATGCGGCCTGGGCGTGGGGCATCTTTCTCGAGCCCGGCCACTCGCAGAGCGAGGAATCGCTCTCGCCACAACTGCACGGTCGGTCGCGAGAGTTCCAGATGCCTTGCGATATCCTGACTCGTCACCCCCTCAGCGGCCAAGGTGATGATTCGTGCGCGCTGCACAATGCGCAACGGCCGGCTCTTGGCACGCGCCCATGCAGTCAACGTCGACCGCTCTTCGGGTGACAGGAGTATTGGTGGAGCCAAATGCATGATACAGAGGATCGCTCTCGCCGGAGTCTATTGTCAAGTCATTTATGACTCACTACACTAG
>JBOIEG010000608.1:0-1589 GCA_050740915.1 Gammaproteobacteria bacterium
GCTTCAAGCGCCCGTGCTGCAGGACCGATCACGGCTTCAGCCGGCCTTGCGTCTGCACGGCTCTTGTTCATCGCTTAGCGTCGAGTGCGCACGCGAAGGTGGCGTGGCCAGGGCGCGAGATGGGTCAGGAGCCATAGTGCGCGGGGTGAAACCCCGGTTTGCTTGCAAAGGGCGAGGCACTCGCCGACAGTCAAATCTTCCCCGTCTGGCTTACCGAGTGCTGTGAGCGCCTGCCAGATCACCGCCTCCTCGGCCTCACTCGGATCTACCGGACGGCCGAGAGTGCGCATCAGCCCCAGCCTGCGGCCGTGCTCGGCGTACTCGGCGGAGTCCATGCCAAAGAAGTGGTTCATGAGCGCAAGGGGGGCATCGAGCCGCAGAAGCTCATCACGCACGGATTCTCGATCCCGCAGGCGACGCACGTGCTCGAGGAGACGGTAGAACAGATCGCGGTCGATCGAGCCGTGGCGCAAGAGCGGGAAGTGAGCCGAAGTCAAATGCTCCAGATCACGCAGATACAAGAATTCAATCGCCACGGCGTCCTGGCGATCGAGCCCTAAATGGGTGAGCGTTGCGTCATCACCTTCGGCCACGCACTTGCCCAGGTACTGAAGAACCGCCGCGTTCAGCTCGGCCTCTTTGCTTGGACGCAACATTGGTCTCTCCCTAAAGCTCCCAGACCCGCTGCTTTCCGAGCCGCCGGCAGTGGGCCTGCAGCGCACGACGGGTGTCGATGAGCTGAAGGAGCAGCGTGTAGCTCCGCTCCTCGAGCACGGCCAGGAGCTCCCGCGCCAAGATATCGAGCGAGGGCGGAAAGCTCACCCGGGGCACCAAGGTTTGGGTCGAAGTCTCTTCGTCGCCTTCGGAGATGGCCATGGCCGCGGGATAGATGCTCGCCTCCTCAAGATAAGACAGCGCGGGCGCCTGCCCGAGCCCGTAGGGCCATTCTTCGGCGAGGCCGGCCAGCATCCACCACAGGGTCACCCGCCGCGCTTCTTCAGCCGATTCTGGGCCCTCGCCGGCGAACAAGGGCATTGTGGGTAGGTCTACCAGAAACCCACAGCCTTTGTTGGGGCAGGCCAAGATACACTCCCCGAGCGCGTCGCACTGGGCCAGCTGCCGCGCCAGGGTCCACATGCGAGCCCTCAGGCTCTTCACATCCTGAGGCAGGCCGACAGCGCTCGCCAGATCCAAACCTGCAAGGGTGCCGCCTCGTCCCAGATCGACCACGGCCGATCGCCTCGAAGGGATCGGCTCGATCTCGGGCTCTTGCGTGAGGTCTTCGTCCGGGTTGCTCCCCGATCCGACCGGCCAGTGAGATGTTTCGGTGGGATCGTTCTCAAAGGCAGCCAATGAAGGGATCCGGGCCCGGTTGCGGGACGGTTCCAGGGGAGGGGCTTGGGTTAACGGCTCCGGCGGTGGAGCGTCCGGTCCTGGGGCGCCGTACTGCTCGATGGACTCGAAGTCCGCCCGCACCTTGGCGAGGCTCTCGCCGCAGAGCTCGGCTACATGCGCCTCAAGCTCACGACGCACCGGATCGAGCGCCCAGTCCTCACAATCATGGCGTCTCAGGCAATTCAGGAATCCGC
>JBOIEG010000609.1:0-1602 GCA_050740915.1 Gammaproteobacteria bacterium
GCTTCAAGCGCCCGTGCTGCAGGACCGATCACGGCTTCAGCCGGCCTTGCGTCTGCACGGCTCTTGTTCATCGCTTAGCGTCGAGTGCGCACGCGAAGGTGGCGTGGCCAGGGCGCGAGATGGGTCACGAGCCATACCGTGCGGGGCGAAACCCCAGTCTCCTTGCAAAGAGCAAGGCACTCTTCGGCGCTAAGGTCTTCCCCGTCTGGCTTACCGAGCGCTGTGAGCGCCTGCCAGATCACCGCCTCCTCGGCCTCACTCGGATCTACCGGACGGCCGAGGGTGCGCATGAGCCCCAGCCTGCGGCCGTGCTCGGCATACTCAGCGAAGTCCATGCCAAAGAAGTGGTTCATGAGCGCAAGGGAGGCATCGCGCCGCAGAAGCTCATCACGCACGGATCCTTGATCCCGTTGGCGGCGCACATGCTCGATGAGACGGTAGAACAGATCGCGGTCGATCGAGCCCTCGCGCAGGAGTGGGAAATGGGCCGAGCTCAGATGCTCCAGATCACGCAGATACAAGGATTCAATCGCCACGGCGTCCTGGCGATCGAGCCCTAAATGGGTGAGCGTTGCGTCATCACCTTCGGCCAGGCACTTGCCAAGTATTGAAGCACCGCCGCGTTCAGCTCGGCCTCTTTGCTTGGACGCATCATCGATTTCTCTCCCTAAAGCTCCCAGACCCGGTGCTTTCCGAGCCGCCGGCAGTGGGCCTGGAGCGCACGGCGGGTATCGATGAGCTGAAGGAGCAGCGTGTAGCTTCGATCCTCGATCACGGCGAGTAGCTCTCGCGCCAAGATATCGAGCGAGGGCGGAAAGCTGACTCGTGGCACTAAGGTTTGGGTTGAGGTCTCTTCATCGCCTTCGGAGATGGCCATGGCCGCGGGATAGAGGCTCGCCTCCTCAAGGTAAGGCAGCGAGGGCGCTTGCCCGAGCCCGTAGGGCCATTCTTCGGCGAGGCCGGCCAGCATCCACCACAAGGTCACCCGCCGCGCTTCTTCAGCCGATTCCGGACCCTCGCCGGCGAACAAGGGCATTGTGGGCAGGTCTACCAGAAACCCACAGCCTTTGTTGGGGCAGGCCAAGATACACTCCCCGAGCGCGTCGCGCTGGGCCAGCTGCCGCGCCAGGGTCCACATACGGGAACGCAGGCTCTTCACATCCTGAGGCAAGCCGAGAGGGCTCGCCAGATCCAAACCTGCAAGGGTGCCGCCTGGCCCTAGGTCGGCCGCGGCCGATCGCTCCGATGCGATCGGCTCGAGCTCCGTTTCTTTCCCGAAGTTTGCGTCCGCGTCCATTCCCGATCCGATGAGCCAGTCGGGTGCCTCCAGCCCATGGCCGGAGGGATCTTCCTCCGACCCAGCCGGTGATGGGCTCCGTGCCCGTCTGCGAGACGGTTCTAAGGCAGGGGCTTGGGTTAACGGCTCTGCCGGTGGAGCGTCCGGTCCTGGGGCGCCGTACTGCTCGATGAGCTCAAAGTCCGCCCGCACCTTGGCGAGGCTCTCGCCGCAGAGCTCGGCTACATGCGCCTCAAGCTCACGACGCACCGGATCGAGCGCCCAGTCCTCACAATCATGGCGTCTCAGGCAATTCAGGAATCCGC
>JBOIEG010000610.1:0-2814 GCA_050740915.1 Gammaproteobacteria bacterium
AACACCCGCGCTACGCTGGCCGCTATCGCCTTGACCGGTAGCGTCCCTTGTCTTGCGAGATCTGGTTCTTGTTCAAATAAAGCCCTGGATGCTTCGTCTGCCATGAGGGATACCGTTGCTTCAGTTATGTTCCCGCTATTTTACCAGCTCCCTTCTCATCATTCCCCTGTCCCAGGAGGTTTTTTCACAGCCTCTCACATCACGCGAGAGGATTTTAACGGCTTGCGCGTCTCTCGGCGCCGTGAGATCGCATCCTAGTGAGGCGCAGATCCTATCCAGGGCGGGTCGAAGTACAGACAGCTGAAACGCCACCTCGCGAGCGTTAAACCAAGCAACTTGAAACAGCAGTGTCAAAAAAAGCAAGGCGCTTGCCCCTGTCCACCAACGCGAGCCCGGCTGATATGATTTCGACGTAACGGCGGCAAACGGCGGATCGTTGCCTAAGAACGGTTTTGACAAGCCAGTGCCAAAATGCGCCTTCCGGCCGAGATCCTGCCCCGCAGCGATTTTTGGTGGCACCGGTTTCGTGTTCGCAACACGCTCCGCACTAGGAGGCGGCGATGAGCTTGGGTGCGAAAGCGCTTCTTCGTCGCATAAACTCTTCAGCGCGTCGTAGCGAACACCGCACTCCCCACATTGGACTTTTCCGGCCGCGAGGCTCAGGTCATCAGCGTGAACGCGGAACAGTGTGGCACAGTTTGGACAGCGGCTTAGCACGAGAGCTCTTAATTTTAAGTAGTCGGGTCGGGATCTGCCTTCTTACGCCAGGTAGCAAGGCCCATTCGCCCTCATAACGCGTCGGCCCAAGCTGTTAGTCGCCGGGATCACAGCGCCTATACGAGTCCCATCTTCTTTTCGAGGTAATGGATATCGATGCCACCCGCACGGAACGCGGAATCGTTGAGCATTTCGCGGTGTAAGGGAATATTGGTCTTGATCCCATCGATCACGATCTCAGTGAGGGCATTGATCATGCGCGCGAAGGCAATTTCGCGCGATTCGCCGTGCGCAATGAGCTTGCCGATGAGAGAATCGTAATAAGGCGGTACCTGATAGCCCTCGTAAATATGCGTGTCGACCCTGATCCCAGGGCCTCCGGGAGGGTGGTATAGGGTAATGGTACCCGGCGAGGGCATGAAGGTGTCCGGATCTTCGGCATTGATCCGGCACTCCACAGCGTGGCCGCGAATGGTAACGTCCTGTTGGCGATAGGCCAGCGGTTCTCCGTGCGCGATGTGCAATTGTTGCTTTACCATATCGATCCCCGTCACCATCTCGGTTACTGGGTGTTCGACCTGCAGACGCGTATTCATTTCGATGAAATAGAATTCACCTTGCTGGTATAAGAATTCAATCGTGCCTACGCCCCGGTAACCGATGTTACGGCATGCCTGCACGCATCGTTCTCCGATTTCCTCCCGTAACGCGCTGCTGATCTCCGGAGCCGGCGCTTCTTCCAAAATCTTTTGGTGTCGGCGTTGCGTGGAGCAATCGCGCTCTCCCAGATGAATGACGTTACCGTAGCTATCTGCTAGTACCTGAAATTCGATATGTCTGGGGGTTTCAAGAAATTTCTCTAAGTACACGGCGTCGTTTGCAAACGCTGATTTTGCCTCTGATCGGGTAAGGGCGATGGCGTTTCTAAGCGCGGCTTCTCCATGCACCACCCTCATGCCGCGACCACCTCCCCCTGCCACCGCTTTGATGATGACCGGGTATCCAATCTCACGGGCGACTCTGAGGTTCTCATCATCATCGGATCCGAGCACTCCCTCTGAGCCCGGGACACAGGGCACGCCCGATTTCTTCATCGCACGGATCGCGGATGCCTTATCACCCATTAAACGAATGGTCTCCGGTCTCGGGCCGATAAAGATGAAACCGCTTTGTTCAATCCGTTCGGCGAAATCCGCGTTTTCGGAAAGGAAGCCATACCCCGGGTGAATAGCAACCGCATCCGTTACTTCGGCCGCGCTGATCACGGCCGGTATGTTTAAATAGCTATCAACCGAGGCAGCCGGCCCGATACACACCGACTCATCGGCCAGCCGCACGTGCTTCAAGTCGCGGTCTGCTTCGGAATGCACCGCGACTGTTTTAATGCCCAGCTCGCGGCAGGCGCGCAATATCCTCAGGGCAATCTCACCCCTGTTAGCGATAACAACTTTGTCTAACATGGAGAAATCGCGTAGAAGGCGGCTCTATTCGATAACGAACAACGGCTGGCCGTATTCGACCGGTTGGCCGCTCTCGACCAAGGCCGCTTTGACCACACCCACCTTGTCCGCTTCTATCTGATTCATAACTTTCATGGCTTCGATAATGCACAATACATCACCTAGTTGGACGCGCTGTCCCACGGTCACGAAAGGAGGGGTTTCCGGCGACGAGGAACGGTAGAACATACCGACCATAGGGGCTGTAACGATATGCCCGCGAGGGCCGGTTTTTTCCTCGGGCTGTGATAAACGAGAGGGTTTTGCCGCATCCGCATCGTTCGCAGTTCGTTCCGTGCGGGCAGCGGCTAGGCTTTTGTCCGAGCCATAGCGGGAAATCCTGACGGATTCCTCGCCTTCACGGATCTCGATTTCGGCGATCCCCGATTCTTGCAGAAGTTCGATGAGCTTTTTTACCTTCCTGATATCCATCTAGGAGCCTGTCGGACTTAGGGAGCCGTAGCGAGGCGAGTGGGAAATCGAGGACAGATTTTCGATCATTTGAGGCGAATAGTGGTAACTATTTAACGAAAATGATCGGAAAGATGGACCGATTTCCCACCGCCGCAGTAGGTTCTTCCTAAGTCCGACAGGCTCC
>JBOIEG010000611.1:0-1337 GCA_050740915.1 Gammaproteobacteria bacterium
CCGTATCGTGGCCCGCTACCGAAGTCCTCACGGAGCCGCCCTGCATACGGTGCTCGGTGTTCGGGCCGAGCCGGTCATCGAGGCGCCCGGTAGAACCGCGTCCCTCTTCCACCTTCCGGGCGACGGCTCTGAGCGTTTGTGAAAAAACCGTCGCGAGCGAAGGAAGGTCGCGTTCCGCCGGAGCGCAGGACCGTATCGCCGGGAGCGAAACGGAGCGCAAGCCCCGAAGGGGTGAGTCTCAAGGAGGAGACGAGCAACCGCAGTGTATATTGAAATACCTGAGGATCCCGAGCACCGCCGGAACGCGAGATCCCGAGCGCAGTAGGTTTTTTCACAAACTCTGAGCCGGCGGAGAAGCAGGAGGACTTTTAGGTGCTAAACCCTGGGCCGAGGTTGACAAGCGTGGGGCCGCGCTAAACAATAACCGCTGCTTTCAGGTTTTCGACGGCCGTTCGGCCCGAGAATGAAACGGGAAGCCGGTGCGCTCTGGACTAAATTCCTAGAGCAAAGCCGGCGCTGCCCCCGCAACGGTAAGCAAGTTGAGGAGCAGCAGCACGCCACTGTGCCTAGGCATGGGAAGGCGCTGCTCCAGGGTTTCGATACTCACTTGCGAGTCCGGAGACCGGCCTGAAGGTGTTGCAATGGTATTGCGGAGGGTGATGCCGCGGCGCTCGGGCCGTGATCCCTTTTCCCGCCCTGTCGCCATGCCTCCGCGGGCCTTGCGCTGTGTACCGTTATTGCGCGGGTGTGCGCGGAGGAGAAAACCATGTTATTGCGCCGACTACCGGAGTCTCGAGGAGACCCACGATTTGAGCCACCGAGATCTACCCGGCCGAGTGACGCTGACCGCCGAGGAAACGGCGGGGTGAACACGATGAGAGCACAAGACTGGAAGCTCCTTAGGCCGCTAGGCAGGGCTCTCACCGTGGTTGCAATCATCGGGCTTAGCGCCGGCGGCGGACCGGCGCTCGCCGACAACCGGAGGGAGATCAAGGGGTTGCACGAGACGGTGAGGCAGTTGCAGCGCCAGATCGATGATCTTCGAAAAACGCTGTCCACGCCGAGCGAACGGGAGGAAAGGTTCCGGGATGAGGTGAGGACGCTCCGGGAGGAGCTGAGCGAGCTTCGCTCGCGGGCGATGCCGGTGGAACCCGCCGAAGAGATAAAGCGAATTACCGAATGGGTCTGCGAGCATGGGCATACGTTCTCTGCCGCGCCGGAAGGTGGGCGCTGTCCGTTCGATCAGACTCCAGTCGTCTCCCGTCTCGAGTATCGAAAGGTGAAGCTCGCCCGCCGCGAGACGGTCTCGGAGAAAGTCGAAGCCCGGCTCGCCGAAG
>JBOIEG010000612.1:0-2866 GCA_050740915.1 Gammaproteobacteria bacterium
TGACCCCTCTCGAGCAGTTCAAGGACTTCCTCACACGTCATAAGAGCAAGCTCAGCGTCTCCAAGATCGGCCAAGCCGTTGACTGGGTAGACACCTACGCCAAGGGCTACGTCTCCGGCACCGAGGAGATGGCGGAGCTCCGTCAGCTCATCATCGACGCCTACGGCCTCCGTGACGAGACCGAGCTCCGCCAACACTTCGAGCGCGGCTCGCTCCTCTTGCACAAACCCTACGAGGACGACTTCACGCACCTCTTGCCGAAGAAAGGTCTGCTGAAGACCTATGTCGACTACACGACCAACACCGAGAGTCCGCCGCCGTATCACGCATTCTCTTTCCTTACCGTGCTGGGGACGTTGCTTGGTCGTCAGTGTTACGTGGAGCAGAACCTCTATCGGATTTGGCCTAACCTGGTATGCCTCCTGGTCGGGCCGTCTGGCGAGGGCCGTAAGACGACGGCGGCGGAATTCTCCATGAAGCTCGCCCGGAGCGCCGAGGGCGGCCTGTCGCTCGCCGACCCGGACAATCGGTTCTTCCTCATCGCCGAGAAGGCAACGAGCGAGGCAATTCACAGCGCGCTCGCCGAGCGTACCACGGCTATCGGCTCCGCCAGCGGTCTCCTCTACGCGCCGGAGTTCTCGACCTTTATCAACAAGAAGGACTACGTCAAGAACCTGATCAACGACCTCACGCGGCTGTGGGACTGCCCGGATGAGTTGCCGGTGCGGACCCAGGGCCGCGGGCTCGAGACCCTCAAGAACGTCGCGGTCTCGGGGCTGTTCTGCTCGAACGAGGAATGGCTGATCGAGAGCATCCCGGATGACGCCTTCAAGGGCGGCTTCTTCGCCCGGATCACCCAGGTCTACTCAAGCGGCACGGCCAAGAGCTTCTCGACCCCGCCGCCGTTCGACCCCGCCATGCGGGAGGAGCTCCTCCTCGGCCTCGTGGGCACCCAACGGCTCGAGGGTGAGATCTCCCGTACCCGCCAGGCCGGCGCCCTGTACGACAAGCTCTACCACACGATGAAGCAGTCCAAGCCGCTCGACCCCCGCGTGGTGCCGTTCTACATCCGGCTGCCCGAGCACATCTTGAGGTTGGCCATGCTGCTCGCCGTGTGCGAGACCCCCGGCGTCGTGCGACCCTACATCGAGGAGTGGCATGTCCAGCAGGCCGAGGCGCTCTACGGGTGGGTCCTCAAGTACCTGCCCAAGGTGTACGCGCTCATGGGCGTGGGGAACGTCGGCCGGGACGCGCAGGCCGTGATCTACGAGTTGCTCAAGAACGGCGGACGCCTGAGCCGCTCGGCGCTCCTGAAGGGGACGTACAAGTTCCTGACCGCCCGTCAGCTCGACGAGGTCGTGACGACGCTCGAACAGGCGAAGATAATCCGCCCGGTGCTCGGAGGGTTGTTCGAAGACACCCGAGATGTGCTATACTACAAGCTGCTCAAACGGCCGGATGAGATTTGACATGACGACACCCAAGCACGAAGACGGTTCGGCGGCTCAGGCCCTCGAGTTCTTCCAAGAACAAGTCGCCGGGAACATCAACGCCGAGTTGACCGAGTTGCTCCGCAACGTGTACAACTTCTACGTGAGCGGCGCGCGCGGCCGGATGCAAGCGTTTGCGCGAGTGACGCTAAAGAACGGCAACACCCTGACGTTAACCGGAGGGATCGAGTGACCATCCTCCGTCACTGCCTGGGCCTGTTCCTCGTCCTGCTCGCCGAGCTTATTGCCCGCAGCAACCACCACCTGTGTCACGCCGGCGCGTGGCTCATGGACCACAACATCGAGGACGAATGTGAGCAATGTCGCTTGCTTCGTCAACCCCCGCCCGACGATTGGGCAACCTAGGAGACTTGATCAATGCCTGCTTATGACTTTTCCTGCACCGAGAACCCCGACCACCGGAAGGACAACATCATCTTCGGCATCCACGAGTACGACGAGAAGACGCTCAAGGACAAGACGTGTGAGGAGCCCGGTTGCCCCGGCGTCTACGAGCACACGTTCGAGTACGCCCGACCCGGGCACTCGTTCAAGGGGGACGGATGGACCCCTAAGTTCCACAGATGATTGGACTTAACTACGCTCTCATTTCTACTCAGGACTGCATTGAATGGGATCGAGACATCGGAACGCACGGTTACGGAGTCATCACAACGAACAAGAAAAAATACTTAGCTCATCGTGTGATATGGGAAGAAGAGCGAGGACCCATACCTGCGAACCTGTGTGTCCTGCACAAATGTGACAACCCTACGTGCATCAACATCGATCATCTCTTCCTAGGGACTATTGCAGACAACAACCACGACATGACTATCAAGCGACGGCATTGGGCACATAACGTGTCAACGTGTCGCCGCGGACATAGTTTGGTTCCCACAAACCGAGTTTTCCGTTCTGATCGTCCAGGCAAGACGCGTTGTAAGGTCTGTGTTGGACTAAGGAGACGTCGTAATGGCTGATACTGTGCCGGTTACTCCTCTGTTTAATAACGTACTTTGTGCTCGCGAAGAGGAGACAAAGTATGTGGGCAGTTTGATAATCCCAGACACGGCCAAAGAGCGACCGATGGGCGCCCGTGTGCTCGCCGTTGGCCCGGAGGTGGTGAGCGTGGCCGTCGGCCAGTTCGTCCTCGTCGGCCGATTCGCCGGCGCCGAGGTGAAGTTCCGGAACTCCGACTACGTAGTGCTGCGCGAGACTGAGGTGCTGGGGATCGTCAACGAGTGAACGTGCTCGTCGGCCCGCACTGGATTGTCGTCTGCGACGGCTACACCGACACGGTGTACTACATCGACGGCGGGTCGACCTGCGCACCCTACTGCGTGCACAACGATGAAGACACAAAAGGCCGGGGA
>JBOIEG010000613.1:0-1074 GCA_050740915.1 Gammaproteobacteria bacterium
GAAATGCGCATTGTAGGATCGCCAAAAAAGGCTAAGCAGTACGTTCTGAGAAAAACCCGTTGATCACGGTTCCCGAGAGACCGGCATGAAGATAAGAGAGACGGAGGAGAAGAGAATGACCGAAGAAGACGAGAAGCGCGTCCGGGCTTTCTACGAAGCTACCGTCCCAGGACATCGAGAGCCACTGCGAGGTCTCCAATCGCCACACGTCGTATACGATTTGCCGGAGGGGATGCCCATCGGCTGCGGCCATTTCGAGGGTCTCCAGGACGTGCTCGAGCGCTTTCTCGCCAGCTTCTATGGATCTCTTGACGTTCGCTTTGTCACCGAGGAGTTCATTGCCGCGGGCGAGGAAGTCGTCGCGATCGGTCGTATCCAAGGAACGACGCGAAAGGCAGCCGTGCCCGTCGATGTGCCCTTCACCCACGTCTGGACGGTTCGCGAGGGGTATCTCCAACGACTTCGTGCTTTCACCGACACAGCACTGCTAGCCCGTGCGCTGGCGAAGGACTGAACTGTTTTAGCTGAGCTTCAATGGCTAATGGTGCGCAGAAATAACATGGATCGACGAGAGCGAGCGGCGGACGTGGTTTTTAGCCGAAATAGCGCAAGGTTCGTAACCCGACGGAGAGACTTGAGGAGCCGGGTGGTGCGGATAACCGGTCTAAATGGCGTTAACTAACTTCAAGGAGGAAATCATGGCTCTAAATAATAGTGGTCGCGCGAAGCGCAGTGAAAAAGGGCTGCTGACCCCGGACAACTGTGTCGTCGCGATTATCGATCTTCAACCGCAGATGCTTTTTGGGGTCGCCAATTTTGACCGCCAGGCTATTATCAACAACAACGTCGCGCTCTCGAAAGCCGCGAAGGTTTTCGGCGTTCCCGTCGTGCTCAGCACGGTGGAAACCAAGAGCTTCAGCGGCAACATGTGGCCGCAGATCCAAGCGGTCTTTCCGAATCAGACGCCCATCGAGCGGTCTTCGATGAACTCGTGGGACGACAAGAACTTCGTGGCCGCCATCGAAAAGAGCGGGAAGAAAAAAATTGTCCTGGCCGGGCTGTGGACGGAGACAT
>JBOIEG010000614.1:0-13955 GCA_050740915.1 Gammaproteobacteria bacterium
AGTTTGTGAAAAAACCTACTGCGCTCGGGATCTCGCGTTCCGGCGGTGCTCGGAATCCTCATGTATTTCAATATACACTGCGGTTCCCGCGCTCCGGCGGAACGCGACCTTCCTTCGCTCGCGACGGTTTTTTCACAAACTCTCAGCGGAATTCATGCAGGCTTACCGGAAGGACACAATTCATTGGACTTGGCCATGACCTCCTTAATGAGGTGTACCTTCCCTTTCAAGACTAAATCGGCGATATACGGGGAATTCAGCATGATCTCGATCGCCGCCACCCGGCCTTTCTCGTTCCTGCGTTTCAGCAGGCGTTGTGAGATCACCCCTTTTAGGTTCAGCGAGAGGTCCATCAAGAGCTGCGCTTTGCGATCCTCGGGGAAGAAATTGATGATGCGGTCTAGGGCTTGGTTAGCGCTATTCGCGTGCAGAGTCGCCATCGCTAAGTGGCCGGTCTCGGCAAACGTGATCCCCATCTCCATGGTCTCGCGGTCTCGGATCTCGCCCAGCAGGATCACATCGGGGGCCTGACGCAAGGAGTTTTTCAGGGCGATATCCCAATCATCGGTGTCCACACCGACTTCGCGTTGCATGATGATGCAGTTCTTGTGCGGGTGAATGTACTCGATGGGGTCTTCGACGATGACGATATGGCCGTAGCTGTTTTCATTGCGGTAATCGACCATGGCCGCCAAGGAAGTGGACTTACCCGATCCGGGGCCGCCTACCATGATGACCAGTCCTCTTTTGGTCATCACGATCTCTTTTATAATTTGGGGCAAACCCAAACTGTCAATGGTGGGTACGTTGGTCTCTATGGTCCGCAGCACCATGCCGGTCTCACCGCGCTGCACGAAGGCGTTGCAGCGGAAACGCCCCACACTGGTCGGCTCGATGGCAAAATTGCACTCCTTAGTCGCCTCAAATTCCTTGAGTTGCCGGTCGTTCATCACGCCGTAGGTCAAGGCCTTGGTGTTATCGGAGGTAAGCTGGGTCTTGGATACGGGGGTCACCTTCCCGTCGACCTTGATCGCAGGGGGAAACCCTACGGTAATAAAAAGGTCCGATCCCTTTTTTTCGACCATCAGCTTCAGCAGGTCGCGCATGTACTTGATCGCTTGCTCTCGCTCCACAACGGCACTCCGGCGTCAAATGGGCTTAAAACATATCTTTGCTCACGGCCTTGGCTCGCGCGTCCTGGCGGCTAACCACATTCTTACTCACCAGTTCCTTCAGGCATTGGTCCAAGGTCTGCATCCCAAACTGCTGGCCAGTCTGAATGGCGGAATACATCTGAGCGATCTTGTTCTCACGAATGAGATTGCGGATCGCCGGCGTGCCGATCATGATCTCGTGCGCCGCAACGCGTCCCCCGCCTGTTTTCTTTAGCAGCGTCTGCGAGATCACCGCTCGCAGCAACTCCGAAAGCATGGCCCGGATCATCTCCTTCTCCGCCGCCGGAAAGACGTCCACCACGCGGTCAATGGTCTTAGCGGCCGAGCTGGTATGCAAGGTTCCGAACACCAGGTGGCCCGTTTCGGCGGCCGTCAGCGCGAGACGTATGGTCTCCAGGTCGCGCATCTCGCCCACCAAGATGGTGTCTGGGTCTTCGCGCAGGGCGGAGCGCAGTGCTTCGTTAAATCCCAGGGTATCGCGGTGGACTTCGCGCTGATTGATCAGGCATTTCTTACTCGTGTGCACGAACTCGATGGGGTCCTCTACGGTGAGGATATGCCCGTATTCGCTCTCGTTTTTGTGATTGACCATCCCCGCCAGGGTGGTGGATTTGCCCGATCCGGTAGGGCCTGTGACCAGAACCACCCCACGCGGGTAGTCCGAGATCTCTTTAAAGATCTTGGGCGCGTTCAGGTCCTCTAAAGACTTGATATCCGAGGGGATGGTCCTGAACACCGCCCCCGCCCCGCGCTGCTGATTGAAGGCGTTGACCCGAAACCGGGCGAGCCCCGGGATCTCGAACGAGAAGTCGCACTCGAGGAATTCCTCGTAGTCCTTGCGCTGCTTGTCATTCATGCTGTCGTAGACCAGACCGTGCACATCCTTATGTTCCATCGGGGGGAGGTTGATTCGGCGCACGTCGCTATCCACGCGTATCATCGGCGGCAGACCCGCGGACAGATGGAGATCAGAGGCGTTATTCTTCACCGCAAAGGCCAGCAGCTCACCGATGTCCATCAGGCACTCCGAATCAATGGCTTATAAGGCGTGAGGCACGTTAAAAAGCGTTGTCACTTAAAGGTATTCTAGAAGAACTTAGCGGGGTTACAAGTTGAGCCCAGACCATGAGATGCCCGCGATGGAGCGGCGCATCGCTGCTTTGCGCGCCCGCATACGAGAGGCCGAAGAGCGTTTTGGGCGCCGATCCGGGGTCGTGCACGTGCTCCCCGTGTCCAAAATGCAGCGCCCACAGGCGATACGCCGGGCACATACCCTAGGCCTGACCTGCTTTGGAGAGAATTATCTGCAAGAGGCCGAGGAAAAGATCACCGCTCTCGGCGATCTGCGCTTAGAATGGCATTTCATCGGACGCATTCAAGCGAACAAAACCCGGCCCATCGCCGCCTTATTCGACTGGGTGTACACGCTGGACAGAGCAGCCGCCGCCCGGCGCCTGAACGAACAGCGCCCTGTCGACCGGCCGCCGCTCAATGTATGCATGCAGATCAATGTCAGCGGGGAAGCGAGCAAAGGAGGTTGTCTTCCCACCGAGGCCGCCGATTTCGCCCGCGCGATCCAAGAATTCCCACGACTACGGCTGCGCGGGCTGATGGCGCTCCCGGCGCCTGCGGATGACTTTAACCAGCAGCGGCTTGCGTTCCGCCGGGTGCATGAAATCTATCAGATCCTCAATGACCGCGGGGCCGGGATGGATACGCTTTCTATGGGAACCAGTGGCGATTTCGAAGCCGCTATCGCCGAAGGAGCGACCATGATCCGCCTCGGCACAGCCATCTTTGGTTCGCGCCCTGCGCCTTGAAAGGGCCGTCGGGGCTTGCGATTCGGCTATAATCGGGCCCATGAAAAATAAAACCATCGCCTTCATCGGCGGCGGAAACATGGGCCGCTCACTGATCGGCGGACTCATCGCCGATGGCTATCCCCCGGCGAAGCTGCGGATCGCCGATCCCGATATCGGTAAGCTCAAGGAGCTCACGGCTCAGTTTGGGATCGAGGCCAGCGCGAATAACCGGCGGTCGATCTCGGGAGCCGAGGTGGTGGTGCTGGCGGTAAAGCCGCAGGTGATGAAAACGGTAGCCACGGAACTGGCGGGGTCTATCTCCAACCATACCCTGGTGATCTCCATAGCGGCCGGTGTGCGCACCAGCGCTTTGCACCATTGGCTGGGCTCAATAACGCCCATCGTGCGCGCCATGCCCAATACACCTGCGCTGGTCAGCAGCGGGGCAACGGCTCTATACGCCGCTGACCAGGTGACCCCAACACAACGTGACGTGGCCGAGAACATCCTGCGCGCCGTGGGCCTTACGCTGTGGTTGAATGATGAGACTTTGCTAGATGCCGTCACCGCCGTCTCCGGAAGCGGCCCGGCGTACTTTTTCCGTCTCATGGAGGCTTTGGAACAAGCCGCAACAGCGCAGGGCTTAGCACCCCAGCAGGCCCGACTCTTGGTATTGCAGACCGCCTTCGGCGCCGCCAAGATGGCTCTTGAGAGCGGCCAAGACCCTGGGGCCCTGCGGGCACAGGTCACCTCACCCGGCGGCACCACAGAGCGCGCCCTACGCGTGTTGGATGAGCACGGGATCGAGCGCATGATAGGGGAGGCGGTGGCGCTTGCCACCTTGCGTGCGGCGGAATTAGCGGATCAATTTTGGGAGGCTTAGATGAGCGGCGATTACTTCGGCAACGCCGGGACGTTTCTGATCAGCACTCTGTTTGGACTCTATATCCTGTTGGTATTGCTACGTTTTTTGTTTCAGCTGGTGCGGGCCGATTTCTACAATCCGATCTCCCAAGCGGTGGTCAAATTGACCAACCCGGTGCTGCGTCCTTTACGCCGCGCGATCAAGGGCGTGGCCGGGATCGATGTGGCCTCCGTCGTGTTGCTGCTGGTGCTAAAGGTTGCGGAGCTAAGTCTGGTGGCCGCGTTACAGGGCATCGGGATGGGTTTCATCGGACTATTTGTGCTGGCACTCGCCGCTTTGCTGCAAATGACGCTGCACGTTTTTTTGTTTGCGGTGCTGATCCAGGTCATCCTCAGTTGGGTGGCACCCCATGCCTATAACCCGGCCAGCTCACTGTTGCTGAGCCTGACCGAACCCCTGCTGCGGCCCGCCAGGCGCCTGATTCCTGCCATCGGTGGTTTGGATTTCTCCCCGATCGTGGTATTGGTCGTGCTGCAACTTTCCTCCATGCTGATCGTCGCTCCGCTGCGCGACCTTGGCGCGACCTTGGCGATGGCATGAGCCGCGTCTGGTGGCAAAACGAGGGTGAGACCCTGATCCTCAAGCTCTACTGCCAGCCGGGAGCGCGGCGCGACGAGATTGAAGGGCTGCACGGCGAACGGCTCAAGGTACGCGTGGGCGCCCCTGCCATCGATGGCAAAGCGAACGAATGCCTGCGCCGATTTCTCGCCTTGGAGTTCGCTGTGGCGCGCCGCGACGTCAAGTTGCTGAGCGGAGAACGGTCGCGCGAGAAGCAGATCGCCGTTCACGGCCCGCGAAAAAAACCGCGCTGGTTTCAGGACTTAACCGACCAGTCTTCGAGCTAGCGTCTGCTTCATGTCAAGCGATCCCCTAGCTTCGATCACCTCCGAAGGGACGCCGGAGATCTTCACCCCAACCCCTGCGGGATCCGTGGGCGTGGTTACGCCAAAAAAATTGCGCTTCGATCAGCCCTTGCACTTGGATTGCGGCAGTGTCTTGGAGCCCTATGAGCTGATCTTTGAAACCTATGGCGAGCTGAATCCGGAGCGCTCCAACGCCATTCTCATCTGCCATGCGCTCAGCGGGGATCATCATGCGGCGGGCTACCATTCCTCCGCCGATCGCAAACCCGGGTGGTGGGACAACGGCATAGGTCCCGGCAAGCCCATCGATACCCGGCATTTCTTCGTGGTTTGCCCCAACAACCTGGGCGGCTGTGCCGGCTCCACCGGACCTAAGGCGCTGAATCCTCACACAGGCAAGCCGTACGGCCCAAGCTTTCCCATCATCACCGTGCGTGATTGGGTGGAAAGCCAGGCAAGGTTGGCGGATGCGCTGGGGATCCCTTGTTGGGCGGCGGTGATTGGCGGCAGCCTGGGTGGAATGCAGGCCCTGCAGTGGGCCGTAGACTACCCCGAGCGTATCGCTCATGCGATCGTGATCGCGGCGGCATCTAAATTGTCCACCCAAAACATCGCCTTCAACCAAGTGGCGCGGCAAGCGATCCGCTCGGACCCCGACTTCTGCGATGGCCATTACGCAGAAAGGGGCGTGATTCCCAGCCGAGGGCTGATGTTAGCGCGCATGCTCGGGCATATTACCTATCTCTCCGATGACGTGTTACACGCCAAGTTCGGGCGTGAGCTGCACAACGGTCCGCTCAATTTCGGTTTCGATGTGGAGTTCCAAATCGAAAGCTATCTGCGCCATCAAGGCCGCTCCTTTGTGGAACGGTTCGACGCCAATACCTATTTACTGTTCACCAAGACTCTGGACTATTTCGACCCGGCCAGTCGCTTCGGCGATCGGCTATCCCAAGCGTTTGCCGCTTGCAAGGCGAAATTCCTGGTCATCTCCTTCAGCAGTGACTGGCGCTTCCCACCGCTGCGCTCGGTAGAGCTGGTGCGCGCCTTGCTGGAAGTAAACAAAGACGTGAGCTATGCCAAAATCGATTCCCAGGAAGGCCACGACTCCTTTTTGCTGCCCATACCCCATTATCATCAGGTCCTCAGCAGCTATCTAAAACGTGCCGCCGCAGACCTCGAGCGGACATGAGCCTGCGCCCAGACCAAGCGCTAATCGCGGAATGGATCAAGCCCCGCTCCCGAGTGTTGGATCTGGGCTGCGGCGATGGCGCTCTTCTCGCCTATTTAAGCGCGCAGCGTGGCGTCTCCGGATATGGTCTGGAGATCGACGAGCAGAATCTGCTCCAGTGCATCGGCGCTGGGGTGAATGTCATCCAGTCCGACTTGGACGCCGGTCTTGCGGACTTCGAAAGCGATTCCTTCGACTATGTGATCATGACCCAGACCTTGCAAGCCGTGCGCTACCCGCATCGACTGCTGCAGGACATGTTGCGCGTAGGGCGCGAAGGGATCGTCACATTTCCCAACATGGGACATCTGAGCTGCCGCCTGCAGTTGGTGTTCAAAGGCCGCATGCCCTTGACCAAAGCTTTGCCTCACCAATGGTTTGACACCCCCAACATCCACTTATGCAGTGTGGCCGATTTTGAGCGCACGTGCAGGGCCCTGGAGATCGACATGTTGCAACGTGCAACCGTCGATCACACCCACCGCAGCGGGTTCGGGATGCGGCTTTTTCCTCAGCTTTTGGGGGAGATCGCCCTCTACCGCCTCCAAGGGGGCAAGCCCGCGGCCCAAGGCGAACCCCTCTCCACCTTTAGGCCTTCTTCTGGCTAGTAGTGCGTTTGAAACAGGGAGCCTGATGAAAATAAGAGGGTCAGAGCGCTTCGGCCCCTTAATCGAGCCCGTTTTATACAGCCGACCGAGTTTCACGGCTCGGGCTCCGCGTCGGTTCTGACACCCATGGCCCGCGTGTCGATAAACAGCATCTCCGCTTTCGAGAGCCTGCCTCGACGGCGCGTTCTCTGAATCAAATCCTTGAGCTGAGTCAGGATGGAATGTTCCCAGTCGTCGTACGACTTAACGTCATCGAGAAGATCCGTGATGGCGACCTCTACGGAGTCGACCGAGGTGCCTAAGGGAATCGTGAGCAGAAATCGCATCGGAGCCACTTCCACTAATCGGAGCCATTTTATCTTCTGCAAGAGTCGGCTAGGGCCAACGATGATAATGCCCAGCCCGGGAGCGACCTCCACCAGTTCAACCTGCTCGCGCGGCTCCGCGTCAAACGGCATTACCGTGTCCGTCGCCTTTACGATCGCGCGGGCGCGATCCGGGTCGATGGAAGCAAGCCGAGCGAGCGTGCTTTCGGGCAGGGTCACCGTGATGGGACGGCGCGGCCCGCGAAATTTCGGGGGGCGTCCGCTCTTGCCTTTAATTGTGGTTTCTGCCACTTTTAGCGTTATAATAGTCTCATTGTCTTAATTCTAACGCTAAAATAGTCACCTGCAAGGAGGCCAAGCTTACAACGGCGATAGCTGAGAGTGAAGAGGGGATCGAGACATGAAAGTTCGTAAGGATACTTTGGTATGCTCGGCATGCGGGTCACCAGACATCCGGCGTTCTAGAAGGCACGGGATCTTGGAGTGGATACTGAAAGGTCTTTTCATCGTTCCGTGGCGATGCACGTCTTGCTCGAAACGATTCTTCGCTTTTGATCCGATGTCTTGATTTTGACGGAGCACGCTGCTGCGCACAGCACCACGCCCACCTGGTCACCGTTCATTCTCCTACAAAGAGGAGGTTTACAGACACCTGTTGAAAACGAAAGGCTAGCCGACCAATAGCTCGATAATTGCTGCTCAAACACAAATACGGGATGAGCATGCAGGAGTGGCTGCGCCGGGCCAAGGACCTTGGGATTATTTCATCAGCTGGTACAAGAACATGTTCGTGACATTCCGTAAGCGCGGCTGGCACAGAAACGAACCCGGCGAGCAAGTGGCATCGGAAAAGCCGATACGCTTTAGACAACTCGTCCTTCGGGACATGGCGGAGGGCGTGATTTCGCGTGAGCGCGCAGAGGAACTGTCCCCCGGTATTGTTTCGATTGACGGCAAGGAAGAAAGAATGGCCCTGGCATGAGTGCACTCCACTTCGGATTCTTTACCTGGCTGGTGAGCTTTCACGAACCCTTGCTCGGAGGACCCTACGATGGACTCACAACGGTCGCGGCTCGTGCCGAGCCTGAGCTTTCTTCACTCTGACGTCCCTCCTCTGGATCTTCTCACTAGGCGGCTTGTTAGGAGGCGTTTACCTCCACTTTCGCCCGAGCCATGACAGACGCGTGAAATATGAGTGGTTACTGATTTTTGGATGGGTAGATATACGCGAGAGCGCCGTCAGCGCATCATCGAGAGGTAAATGTTTCTGTGCGTCTGCCTTCAAGCCTTCTTCTGGCTCGGCAGGGTCTCGATCGGCGCTGTCACGGCTTTTCGTGCCGGCTACTCTGCGGGCGTTCGTTGAGGGCAGGCGATCTCGATATCGGCCTCTCGAAACACCCGCTCGATGCTCATGTGCAGGCGATGGCGGGCCGGCTGTAGATCATCAACCCCATCGCAAAAGGCGCGCAGCTCAAAATTCAAAGAGCTGTCGCCAAAGCCGGCGAAGAACACCTGAGGAGCGGGATCTTTAAGCACCAGATCACAATCAGAGGCGAGCTGGTGCAATACGCTCGCCGCTTTTTCGGTGTCGGAACCGTAGACGATGCCAATGGGCACGATGATGCGCAACACCGAGTCGGTCCGGGTCCAATTGATCACTTGTCCGGTGACGAACTGTTTGTTAGGCACGATCAGCTCCTTGCGATCGAACTTGGTGATGGTGGTGGCCCGGATGCGGATTTTCGCTACCGTGCCGCTGATTTCACCGATCGTCACCACATCACCGACTCGGATCGGCCGCTCGAACAGGATGATGATGCCGGAGACGAAATTGGCGAAGATCTCTTGCAGTCCGAAAGCCAGGCCCAGCCCCAGGGCGGCGACTAACCATTGCACCTTGGCCCATCCGATCCCCAACTGGTTAAACGCCAATACCACGCCCAGGATGGTGATCGCGTACTTAAGGATGGTGGTGACGGCATTGCGTTCACCGGCCGGCATTTTGAGCCGGGTGAGCAGGGTCATCTCCAGCAAGCCCGGCAGGTTACGCACGGCGCCTAAGGTGATAAACGCGATCAACAGCGCGACGATCAGGTCTTGCAAGGTGATCGACACCGGTAGCAGACGGGGTTCGGCCAAGGGCTTGCCGTCATCGCCAAAGGGAACGGTAACCACGGTCTCGCTGATTTTCACCTGATCGAGCACGCTGAGAGCTGGGATCATGTCGGCCCAGATAAACCATAGCCCCAGGACTAAGGCGACGGCCAGGCTGCTGCGCAGCAGGCGGTCGGATTGCGTATTCACCGTCGCGAGGTCGATCAGCTCATCCTGGATCTCCGCTTCCTTTCGAGCGTCGCCTTCCGCTTTCTGGGCTTCTTGCTTTTTGCGTGCCTGCTCGATGGCGAGCCGCCGTCTGGCGAGCAATAGGCCCCGCGAGATCATCTCCGCGACCATTATGAGGGCAAATAACAGAGCGCCGCTGAGATAAAGACGCCAGCCGAGTTGAATCGCGGTATAGGTATAACCCATAACCGCCGTTGCGATCAGCAGCACCGGCGCCGCCAGCGCCAGATAACGCGTGGAACGGAAGAAAAACTGTTTCGTGACCGCGCGTTTTAAGGTTTTGACGTTCTCCATCAATCCTGCGCTGCTTGGAAAGAGCAGCGCGGAGTAAACCAGTACCGCCGCCATCTCGACGATGAGCGCGAGGCGTCCTAGCGATTCCAGCCACGATTCATCGGAGTAGGCGTACAAAGCGCCTATAACCAGGACGTTAAAGACGGTTAGGGGCGCAAACCAGATCAAGTGACGGCGCACGGGTTTTGTGGTATCCGCAGGCCAGGCAAAATGTGCCGCGGCGAGCCCATCGCTCACCGTAACTTTGCGTAGCCCTTCGAGCGACGCCAGCACTGCGGCTGCGCTCAGGCAACCGAAACCGATACTACTGCTTAGATCATCGGCGATGGGGCTCTGTTCGATCTGCCACCAGAGCAGCCCCAACACCAAGGGCCAAAAGGCGGCAAGCGCCCCGGTGATGAATAAGGCCCACAGCGTGGTAGCGTACCCCGTCACACGCGGTTTTTGGGCCATCTCCCCTAAGGACTTCAAGCGTCGAGACAGCAGCGGCTGCAGCAAGCCTAATAGCAGCACCGCGAGAACTAGAGCGGCGTTACCGATGGGGTGTTGTTTAAGCTCGATACCCACGGCTTTGGCAGAGGACATCCAGCTCGAGGGAGCGACTAACCACCGTATTGGGGTTAATGCGTCGCGAAAGGTGTCGCCGCCGAGCGGCGAACCGCTGCGGATCCAAAGCACTTGCTTGCCGATGAACTCCGAGATCTGCTTGCTCTTCGCCATTAACTGGTCGCTGGCGAGATTGAGCTTGAACAACAGATCCGTGTAGTCATCGAAAATCCCCGAGACGGAATCCACGGCCTGTTTTTTCTTGTGTAACAGCTCCCGCACCAGCCGCTCGCTATCGCGCAGCTCGCCTTTTTCCACTTTCCCGCGCAAGGGTTCCAGGCGCTGCGCAACAATGGCGTCCAAATCGGCCAGTCGCAGTCGCGCATCCTCTAGCTCTATGCGCACAAGGTCCATCTCGGCCAAGGTGCTTAAGCGCTCGTGCGTCTCGCGCTTGAGCTTTCGAGTATCAGGCAACTGCGCGCTCTGGCGGCGCAGCAGACGACCCACCGCGCTGTTTTGTTCGGCGTTCGCCACTCGTTTTTGGATATCGGAAAAAGCACGCTCCAGTGCTTGTGTCTTTTTTTTCGTGCTGTTGACTTGGTCCTGCAGCCGTTGGAATTTATCCAGTAGCCCTTGCTCAGCAGCGAGCGAGTTAGCGTAACGCCCGATTTCCTCTGCGATTCGTACTGCGAAATCCCGCAGTTGTGGGACGACCGTGACGGCTTCGGCACGCGCCGCTCTCGCGAGCTGCAACACCTGCAGGGCTTGTTTGCGCCCTTGTTCCTCCACGAGTTTTTGGAATGCCGCCAGCCGTTTCTCGGAGAGCGTGATCTCCCGTCCCGCTTTGTCGATGCGCAGGGGCAGAAGGACCGAACCAGCGTCATAGCTCACCAGCTCGAGATCCAAGGCGTGGATCTCGGCCTCAACAGCAGGTCTCGTAAGCAGGTGAAGAAGCCGGCGCGCTTCGGCGGTTTCTTTGGTGGCGCCCTTAGGCGTCTCTGGGCCACTCGCCGACCACTCGGAGAGCTGCTGCTTTAGCGCCGCGATGCTCTCTGGGATTTCACGTCGGCGCTCGCTGCGGCGGGTGCGTTCTTCCACCAAATCCGCGACCTTGGCGCGCGCCTTGTCCAAGGCTGCGCGGTGTTGTTCCAGCTGCTGGTTTGCCTCGGCGAGAGACGCGCTGTCAGAAAAAGAAACTTCCGGTGCCGCCGGAGAGGGTTTGCCGAGTTTCGCCTGGAGATCACTGATTTGTCGCGGTGCTTTTGCTATCCGTTCCTGGTATTTCGTCGCCTTGCGCTTCCATTGCTCGATCGACTCTAGCTTATCGGCGGCCTGCGTATACAGCTCAAGCAGTTTCGCCTGGGGCGAATCGGCGGCCGCAGAGCCCCCCTTAATACGTTCCATGCGGGTTTGCAGCTCTGCCGAGCTGATCGGTAGCTCAATCTCCTCGACGACCGCATCCTCTTTCGCGTCGACCGCCCGGCCGGACAAGAGGAGCAAGGTGAGGCCAGAAAACGCGAGGAGCCTAAAGCAGCCGTAACACTTGTGGCGAACACGCAGCATCACGCCATTTGAGAACCGCTGTGGGGACTCTTTTGCGTTTGCTCAGCTATTGGCACGCTTGTCGTTGCGGTCCTTAAGATCTGCGATCAGCCACTCTATGCCGCCTTGGCGGATCGCCGAGTCGAATTCGCTGCGGTGGGTGGACACCAGGCTGATCCCTTCAACGACCACATCGAACACCTTCCAGCCGCCGTCTCTGTTATGCATCCGGTAGTCGATGGGGATCGCGGGTCCTTCGGCGCGCACGACCTCCGTCTTTACTGTCACTAGGCCGCGGGATCCATCGCCCCGCGTGGGATGGTACACGATTTCTTCATGGGTATAGTTTTGCAGGGCCTTGGAATAGGTACGGACCAGCAGTCGGCGAAATTCCTTCACGAATTGAATCTTCTGATCCTTGTCCGTCGCGCGCCAGTTTTTCCCCAACACCAATGCCGCCATGCGGACAAAATCGAAATGGGGCACAACGATCTCGTCGATGAGCGCGTAGACTTTTTCAGGCTGATTGGCGAACCTCTGCTGCTCAGACTTCAATCGAGCGATAACCCGATCCGAGGTCGTCATGACCACCTCTTGCGCCGTCGATGTGGCGAGCGCATGCGAAGTGCAGAACAGCAGCGCAAGGACAATGGTCAATAGGGAACTATATAACGGCATGGCGGTTACCTCACAGTGCGGGCGCCTATTGTTTCCAAAAGGAAGTTCGCGATCAAGGAGCTTCTCGCCCTTCTGGAGCAAGCCGCTACCATGGCACGAAATTCCTTCCTCAGCTAATACATTGATCCCGAACAGTCAGTCGATATTTTGCAACATAATGTTGTAATTTAATCACGATTATAGTATTGTTTGTTGGTGCTGTTATTTATAGTGTCTTAAAAAAACAAATTTCTCTGCTTAAAAACAAGGCCAGCCTTGTCGCGAAATTACGGTAGCGGTCACGCACGCGTACCCCGGCGGCGTGAGCGCTTTTTAGCCTCGGGGAGGAGTTAATAGCATGAAGAGTTTGCTTTTTGCACTTCCTGTGATCGCGTTGAGCACGGCGGCGATGGCGGAACCGGCCGGTATGCCTCCATATACCCTAGATCCCGGCCCGCATGCGGGCAACTGGGAAGCGACCCTGACCGGTACCGGTCAGTCGGACGATGAGTTCGATAGTCCAAATTTTGGCGTGACGGGGTCGATCGGATACTACTTCAGCAAGAACGTCCTACTCTCGTTTAAGCAGGGACTGCAGTATAACGATGTGGGTGACAGCAGCTTCGTCAATGGCAGGTCGGTTTTTCAGGCTGCTTATCAGTGGGATCTTGCGAGATGGCAGCCGTATCTGGGCGTGAACCTCGGCGGGTTATATGGCGCGGGCGTCGAAGATGACGGCATCGTGGGCCCCGAAGGGGGGGTCAAATACTTCGTGAACGAGAGCACGTTTATATTTGGGAGCATTGCGTACGAAGTGCCCATCAGTGAGTGCTGCAAAGATGGGGTAATTCCCTACTCGCTCGGCATTGGCTTCGACTTCTAGGCTAGGGTATATACATTGCAGACTGTTGCGCCCCGGCAATTTGATCGGCTTTTCGCGCCGCATAGTTGCCGCCGCGGCTTTACAGACGGAGGACATTGACCATGACTTGTATGATAAAATTCGCGGCCGCGATAACCGCGGCGGTTGCCCTAACCGCGTGTGCCTCGCGGCCGATGAATCAGATCGCGAACGTGCAGCCGAGCGGTAGCGACTTCGACAATGCCCTGGCGCAGGACTATACGGCGCTGTCCCAAGCCGAGAAGGCTCAGGGCGACCACCGAGATGCTGATACGTATGCGCAGCGGGCAATAGCTGCTGCGCAAGGGCAATCGTCGGCACCGGATCAGGTCGAGCTCCGACAACCGTTTTTGAAAGACAAGTATGTCTCCGAGCTGTCTGAGGCTCGGCAGCGATTGGTGTCGGCGCTCGACCAGACCGGGCGAACCAAAGCGCCGGAGGATGCGGCGCGCGCCCAGTCATCTTACGACTGCTGGTTAGAACAGGCCTCCGAGAATTTGCAACCGGAAGACATAAACGCCTGCAAACAGGCGTTCACGGATGCAATTGCCAGGGTCGAGGCGGCCCTGGTCGAGGTGGTCGAGGAACCTGAACCTGCGCCAGCTGCTGCCCCCGAGCCCGGCGAGGTTCTGATGCGGCTTGAAGGCGTTAACTTCGCATTCGACAGCGCCAAGCTCACGCCGGAGTCGGAGGCGATAGTGGACCAGGCTGTGCAAGAGCTGCAGGAGGCAGCGAGTGTGAC
>JBOIEG010000615.1:0-16123 GCA_050740915.1 Gammaproteobacteria bacterium
ATCGACTACCCGCAGGCCAGATAGCTGTCCTCTCGCGCACAGTCCTGGCTCGGATTCTGCGCCTCGATAGGCGCACTGGAATCTCGGCCAAGGAGGATCTGACGGCGTCTCCACAGACCTGCCGAAAAGACACGATCGTCTCACTCAACCCATTATCGATCGCGTTCCGATCAAGTCAGTCTTGTGCATGTCCGCGCCTCGTTATGAGGATCTCGGCGTCGAGCAGGACATTCAAATTCTGGAAAAGACCTTCCCCGGCCGAGTCGAAACACGAGGGTCCGCCAGATCAGCAGACTTGCAGGAAAGACTCTTAGCCGCAAAGCCGGATATCGTCCATATTCTGGTCGACATCGTTCCGAATAGTGGTGCAGGCGCGATGTCCAAATCGAGCAATCACACCGAAAGCGCGCACTGCAACAAGTGCGGGGTATAATAGCGCACACCGGTTTCGTGCGCCTTGGGGCCGGATTAACGATCACAGCACTACACCCAGACACTGTCCTTGCCCCGAACGCTGGAACAACGCCTCAAGCGGCTCACGGAAAGCGGGCAGGCCAACTTGCTCGCGGGTGGTCTCAAAGGCATTGAGAAAGAGAGCTTGCGGGTGACGCCGGAGGGCTACATCGCCCAGACTCCCCACCCCCAGGCACTCGGCTCTGCGCTAACCCATCCCTATATCACCACGGATTATTCCGAGGCACTGCTGGAATTCCGGACCCCGGCTTGCGCGGATCTGGAAGACACGCTGTCCTTCCTCACCCACATCCATCAATTTGTGTACGCCAATATCGACCAGGAATTGCTCTGGGCCGCGAGCATGCCCTGTGCTTTGCAGGGCGAGGGAAGCATTCCTATCGCGCACTACGGACGCTCCAATGTCGGGATGATGAAACATGTCTACCGGCGGGGGCTTGCCTACCGCTACGGGCGTGCCATGCAGGCAATCGCGGGCGTGCATTTCAACTATTCCCTGCCGCTCTCTTTTTGGCCGACGTTCCAAGAGCTAGAGGGGGATCGGGGCGAAGGTCAAGCATTCATATCGGGCTGTTATCTCGCCATGATTAGAAACTTCCAGCGTTTGAGTTGGTTGATCCCTTATCTTTTCGGAAGCTCGCCCGCGGTATGCGGATCCTTTGTCGATTTAAGGATCAAGGAATTTGAGGAATTCGACGGCGGAACGCGCTATCAGCCTTACGCCACGTCGCTGCGTATGAGCGATATCGGTTATAAGAACGAGACCCAGGCAAGCCTTGAGATCTTCTACAATGACCTGGAAAGCTACATGGAGAGCTTAAGCCATGCGGTCAACACCCCCCATCCGAAGTACCAAGCGATCGGTGTTTCCGTAGATGGCGAATACCGCCAGCTCAACGCGAATTGGCTGCAGATTGAAAACGAATACTATAGCTTTATTCGCCCTAAGCAGATCGCGCGTTCGGGAGAAAAACCGCTGTTGGCGCTCAAGCGGCGTGGGGTAGCCTATGTTGAGGTGCGAGCCTTGGATATCGGCTGTTTCGATCCCTTAGGCGTTAATGCGGTGCAATTGCGGTTTGCTGAGGCGTTTCTCATCGTCTGCCTATTGCTGGAAAGCCCCCCTGTTGACGCCTCCGAGTGGGCCGAGATCCAGCGAAATCAGGAAGCCGTCGCCACCGGGGGTCGTGACCCCGAGCTCAAGTTGCACCGCAAGGGGCGTGAGGTGTTCTTGCAGGATTGGGCTTTGCGCATATGTGATCAGCTGCACGAGATATGCACGTTGCTCGACGAAGCGGGAGACGGTGGCGCATATATTGAAGCCCTGGCGGTGCAGCGCGAGAGGCTTTTGAACCCGGAAATGCTACCCTCGGCCCGCGTATTGGCGGAAATGCGTGCGCGCTCCCGCTCGTTTTTCCGGTTTGCACTCGATATGTCCAGTGGCTATAGAAGCTATTTTTTGAACCAAACGCTTGCACAAGAACGCACGATCTATTTCGGGAAGTTGGCACAGGAGTCGATCGAGAAGCAACGGATGCTAGAAGTCCAGGATACCGTGACCTTTAGCGACTATTTGGAGCGATATTTCACGCAGCGGTGAACGGCTAACGGAAGAGGTGGACACGTGCTCTGCCGAAGAGTGGCAAAATCTCCTGTTGAACGCCTGGCAAATAGGGCCAGGCTATACTCTTAGGAAGTGAACGGAGCCGGGAAATGAGGATACGTGATTTAATCGAGGAGTGGGAACAAGATGGGCGCGTGAGCTTGGCGGCAAGGGAATTTGCGGTCCGCCTGCCGGTATACGACGCCGCTCGTTTGCTGGCATTAAGCGAGCTCTACCCAACCCGCCCAGAGGTGCAGTTAATCACAGAGCTGTTAAGTGCGGCTTTGGACGAGCTCGAGGCATCGCTGCCCTATGTCAAAGGATCTGAAGTCATCGCCGAAGACGACCAAGGAGATCCCATTTACAAGGACGATGGCCTTACGCCCCGGTTTCACTTGCTCACCCGGAAGTACGTGGCCCAGCTCCAACAGGGTTTTGAGCTCGAGCAGGGGTGCTGAGCACTGCGGCGCGTTATCGATCCTATGACACCGTAGCGATGCAAGAAGTATCCACTTGGGAAGCAGTCCTCTTGGGGGTTCTCGCGCTGTTGCTGGTGTTTTGGTTTCGGCCAGGAATAAAAGAAGCCTTACGCCAGAGCCATGAAGCCGCGGACAAGGATTGGGCTGGGGCTTTGATCCCCATCATCGTAGTGGTCCTCTTCGTGATCTTGCTGATCGTACTGGCGAAATCTTAGGGAAGCTCAAACTCTTTTCCAGAAACAGCTTTCAAACCGCGATCTCAAGTACCTTGTCTTTTCCCGAGAGCTGGATTTCCTTAACGTCCACCGATAGGCAACCCCACCCGTGCCTACCAGCTTTGAGAGCGGCCCTGGCCTCCCGGGTTACGGCTCGAGCTCCAAGCGCCGCTCGATGCGTTCGATGCGCGTTTTGAGTGCCGCCAGCTCATCGCTATGGACACCGACCGTGAGGTGAAATCCCGCCCAGGCGTTGCTCGATGGCGGCAAAGCGCACATTGGCCGTGCGTTGCCCGTCTTTGAGCTCGGCGATGTCGGCCTGAATACGGCGTAAGATTTCAATGATGATGTCTGCGTTCATCACATCATCATAGCAGCTTATGGATAAGACCTAAGCATGTCTGATGGCGACCATCAGTGCGGATCCGCCGAGGAAAAAGCTACGGCTCTCGGGAAGGTCGCACCGATATTGCAGGTGCATCATATCAAGGCTTATGTTACGCGTATGATGGAGGTCTGGGTTTGGTGGTCATAAGCCCGCACGTCTGAATCGTGTTACCTCAACTCGTAACACCAAGGTAGCGAACCTCAAGGGCTGTCATGCGAGCCGAGGGTGTCTGGCGTTGCATACCGATCTCCAATGCGGATACGGCGTGTATCAGCGACCCGCTGGCGCGCGGGCAGGCTCGGTCGGATCCGAGTCAGCACGGCGTCTGCGGTGGTGCGAAAAGCGGTGAGTTTGCCGCCGTACACGGTGAGCAGTCGGGGTCGCTTCTGTTGGTCTGTAAGCAATACCGTTTCCCGGGAACGCTCGCCGATCGAACCATGCGTGATGGGTAGGCAGCGCAGACCCGCGAAAGCCTCAAGGATATCCGCTTCCATGTACGCGCGTTGGGGAAAGTAATGCGCCAGCGTCGCGAGCAGATAGGCCACTTCCTCTGGGGTGGGGTGGACGCAGGCCGGATCGCCCAGAAAGGGCTTTTCGGTGGTGCCTATCAGGGTATGGCCACGCCAGGGCATGATGAAGACAGGGCGTTTGTCGCTCGGCGCTTCGACATAATAGATCCCTTTGCTAAGGGCGCCCGGTACGACAATATGGGTTCCTTGGACCAGCTCAACCGACAGTTGCCGTGTTTGCGGTTCAACTCGTTCGAGAACCCGGTTAACCCAGGGGCCTGTGGCATTTATCACCACCCATGCCTGACAGCTTTGAGAGCGGCGCTGGCGCTCGAAATGGATATCACAAGCGCGCGGCCTGAGCTGGATGGAAGTGACTCTGCTTTCGAGATGGAGCTCCGCCCCTAAGTTTAGCGCCGATGTTAGGACGGCGCGGGTCAACAGGGCGTCGTCTGTCTGAGCGTCAAAATAACGAAAAACGGCACTGAGCTGTTGAGTATTCAGTCCATCGAGCGCGTTCCACTGCTTGCGCGGCACCCAAGCGAACCGAGTCTCGACCCGCATGCCACCGAGCAGCGCATAGAGACTCAGCCCCGCGGCTACCCAGCTTGGCTTATACCGGCTGAGTTTATAGATAGGGATATAGAAGGGGACTAAGCGCACCAGATCGGGGGCATTATGCAGGAGGATGCGGCGTTCACGCAGGCATTCCCTGACCAAAGCGAATTGCCCGCTCGCAAGGTAGCGTAAACCACCGTGGATCAACTTACTGGAACGGCTGGAGGTTCCTTGTGCGGGAGCATCGAACTGTTCGAACAGCCCTACCGAATATCCCGCTGCAGCGGCACTTAACGCAATACCGGCGCCATGAATGCCGGCGCCGATGATGGCGACATCGATCACGGGAGCGTTCTGTTCTGCAAGGAGCGGAGCAGCTCGCCGATGCAGCCGGTCTCGATAAAATGGCTTCCGCGGGCAAAGAGCGCCAACGCCTCCTCCGCCTCGCGGATGTCGTAGATACACCAACGCCAGGGACCAGGCCATAACTCGAACCCAGCTTCGGTTAGCTTCTCGCTGTCGCCGAACAAGTAATCAGGGTTCAGCGCTTCGGCCTCGCCCCGAGTGTAGTTCGATACCTCACTAGGGGAGTCCTCAGGCAGCACCCATCCGATTGAGACTTCATGGGCTTGCCGCGCGTATCGAAGCGCATCTGCCTGAAAGGAGATCAAGACCCAAGGAAATTGCCCCTGTTGTAAATCATGGATTACCCGGTCGACCACTGTGGGGATCCCAAAGTGAGAGAGACTTTGGCGTTTTATCTCTACAAAGGCGGTTATTTCGGGAAACGCATTTAACAGGGTCACCGCCTCTGAAAGCGCCGGGATAGGCGTTGGGTTGAAGCGCTCGCGGAAGCGCCCTGGATAGTGCGCCGAGTAGCGCCTCAGATGATCGGCTTGAAGCTCCATGATGCGGCCGCCGACATCGGCGCCGACACCGGTGGTGCGGTCTAGAGTCGCATCATGCAGAAGAAAAGGCACTTTATCTCGGGTCAATTGGATGTCGAACTCAAGCATGCGCGCACCCGCGTCGGCAGCGGCTTTAAGCGCGCACAGGGTATTCTCCGGGTAGCGCTCCATATAGCCGCGGTGCGCGACCAGGCGTTCGCTTAGGCTCATCGACGGGCGTCCTCTATCCCGGCCAAGAAACGCCGGTAGCGCTGCTGGAGCTTGGGATCGCTTCTTGGTTGGAAGCTGTCGGCGGGGGACGGGTCAAAAAACGCTTGTTTTCCTAAGGCAAGCCACGCCATACCCGCCGCGGTTCCTTCACTCTGTCGGGAGCGCAAAACCGGCAATTCCGTGAGATTGGCCAGACCCTGGCAGAGCCGATCACTGCGCGCAAGCCCACCGCTCGCGCGAATGTTGTGCAGCGTTAATCCTGCTTGTTGCGCCTGATCGAGATTCGCCCGCAATAAAAACAAGATACTCTCAGCCACTCCTGCGAGACATGCCTCTGGGTGCTGGCGGCAGGCCTCTTCGGTGTGGTCCAGGAAACGGGGTTGGAGCTCGGGATCCCACCAGGGCGATCCCAAGCCGCCGATTGTGTTGATAAACACCGGCGGTTCTGGCTCCGTTGCGAACCAGGTGTCGAGCGCATCGGCGACACCCTGGGCACGACAGTACTCTTTCCCCCACGCCAGCGCCGTTGCAGCGCCGTTTACCGTACCCTCAAGATAATAGGCCGGGTCAACCCCGTCATAGTCGGCCAGTCCACTCAGCAAGCTGTTGTGTCTCACCAGCGTGCTCTCAGTCGGGAACAGGATAAACGCACCCGAGCCTATATTAATGAAAGCCGAACCGAGATCGGGTTTCCCCTCGGCGAATAATGCCGCTGGCTGATCGCCGTTGACGGCGGTCAGCGGGATTTCCGTGTTGGCTAACAGGCCGTAGTCGTGCCGTATGGGCTGGCATTGGGGCAGCAACCGGCTTGAGATCCCGAACAAAGCCGTCAATCGTTCGTCCCAGTCACAGCTTTGGATATTCAACAGTAACGTGCGCGCGGCATTCGCTACGTCGACCACCGCCGGTTCCTCTGCCAATAAGTGGAAAAGCAGAAAAGCCGCGAGAGGGCCTAGGAGCAAGGTGTTCTGAGCAGCCGCCGTGCGCACGGCCGGCTCGTGCTCGAGCAACCAAGCGAGCTTGCTCGCCCCGTAGTGGGGCGACAGGCGTAGCCCGGTCCATTCTTGCACCTGCTCAGCGCGATCGTACAGTTGTGCCAACTGCTTGCGGTTTCGGGTGTCTTGCCAGCTCAGCGCCTGGCAAAGTGGCGCACCCGTTCCCCTGTCCCAGGCGACGACGGTTGAGCGTTGGGTCGCGAGCCCCGCCTGTTTGATCGTGACCCTGCGGCTCTTGGCTTCCTCTAATACTTCGGATACGACATGGCGCACGGATCCCAGGATCTCCCTCGGATCTTGTTCCACTCGACCACCTGGGAATCGATGCAGTGCGATGGATTGAAAGCGGCTGAAAAGAAGATGGCCGGATCGATCAAACACAATCGCCCTCGAGGCGTGGGTGCCCTGGTCTATGACCAGCGTCGCGACATCGCTCACCAGGGGATTCAAACAGCGCCTTAGTCGACGCCGCTATATATCTACGGGGCCGTTATCCTAATCACTCGTTGAGCGTAAACTCCATTTTGATCCCCGCGATCTCGACGATATCTCGGTCTTGCAAGCTGAAGGCTCTGGGGCCGATAGGTTCCCCGTTGACGATGGGATACAGCGGCCCGTAATCATTCTTGCCTTCGATATGGGTTAAAAAATAACCCTGAGAACGGCGTGAGATCACGGCCACCTGGGATCCTGGCCTGCCCAAGGTGATCAGCGCTTTGGTCAGCGGCAGTTCCTTTCCTGCGACGGGGCCGTTCAGCACGCGTATTTTACCGAGCGGCAGGGCGGAAACGGTGGCGGTCAGTGCCCCTGGCGCGATCTCTTTAACCGCCTTCTCCGCCGCTTCGGCCAACGCCGCCGCCGCGATTGCGCTGCCGGGCTTGACGATCATGGTTTTCTCGAACTCTTCGTCGTCGGCAGTGGCATGTTCGTTGATGTAACTCAGCTCGTGCTTGCCTATCCCGACCACGTCGCCATTGCTCAGCGCGTGTTTTTTCCGGATAAGCTTCCCGTTGACATAAGTCCCATTAGTGCTGCCGAGATCTTCCAAAAAGGAGTCGTCCAGGATGGTCACGATGAGGGTGTGTTTGCCACTGACAGCCAGGTTGTCCACTTGGATCTCGTTTTCTGGTTTTCGACCGATAAAAACGCGCTCTCTTTCCAGCTTATATTCGCCTTGAACGGCACCGTTCAAACTAAGCACTAATTTGCCCATCGTTCGGTCCTATGCGAGGTTTAACGTTAACAATCAAAAAATTTCGTGCCAGCCCGATCGGGCAGAAAACTGTTCGGTAGGCCGAGCGAGTAATACCGACACATTATCGTGCCCACCGGCGGCGTTGGCTTTATCCACGAGTTCTTCAGCCGCTTTTACAAGATTAGCACCATATTTTTGGAGAATTAAGTAAATTTCCTGGTCACCCATCATGTCATTAAGGCCGTCTGTGCACATCAGATAAAGATCTCCCGGCAAAACGATATCTTCCAACACATCGGCTTGGACGCTTCCCTCGATTCCCAAGGCCTTGGTGAGAAGGTTTTTTGGGGTGTGCGTCAAGGCTTCCTCCGGGGTAAGCAATCCCCGCTTTACGATCTCTTGAACTAAGGAATGGTCAATAGTGAGCTGTTCAAAATGGTCGGTGCGCAGGCGGTATAAGCGCGAATCACCCACGTGTGCGATGGTGACTCGATCGTCGTAGAACAGACAGAGCACAACCGTGGTGCCCATCCCTTCACAGCGGGGATCTCGCTGCGCCACCTCGTAAATCGTTGTGTTTGCCCGCGCGATGGCATCTTGCACTACCAGGGATTCCTTGGCGTAACCCGTGGCATCGTCGTATTCCCCGGGAGGCAAATCGGCCAGTCCCGCTTTGATCTGTTCTACGATGGAGGAAACCGCGATAGCGCTGGCGACCTCTCCCGCCTTGTAGCCACCCATTCCGTCGGCGACCACCGCTAGCCCAATCCGAGCATTGGCCGCGCAGCAATCCTCGTTATGCGGCCGGCGCCGTCCCACATCGGAGACGTTCACTAACTCGATCTTTCCTGATAAGTCCATGATCTTACGAATGAAGTATGGCAAGCTCCCGTAGCTACGTTATGGCCTCCCCGGGGACATGGGCGTGCTTTCGACACCCGCATACCCCCTCTGCGCTAGCATCCCTTTATGGCGGCTCGATCTCGTACTACCAGAGATGGTTGCCGCTGAGCCAATTTATATAGTAGCTTGTATTTCATTAAAATAAAGCACTAGTGGCGGCCGCTGAGGGTTTGCAATCACGTTTTCCGCACCACTGCTTCACGGTATCCCGGGCTTGTTGGATCGCAGCGGCTTGCTTTTCCTCATCGAGGATAACCCGGTTGCCCTTTTTGTCTATGTCGTAGATATATCCTGCCTGCTCATAGTTTCGCAGTTGATCCTTGGCCAGGTTGCAATTGCGTTCCCGCTCCTGCTTCTGCTTTTTTTGCGCCTCGGCTTGTTCTCGTTTTTCTTGACGTTGCTCTTTGAATACTTGCAACAGCCGCTCGCGCTTTTCTTCCCGTTCACCGGCGATGGGGGTCACTTCGGGGACATCCTTGAGGCGCACCGATTGGGCGCCTGGCAAAGGGCGGTCGCCGTAATGAACGTTGCCTTGTTCATCCACCCACTTATAAACCTCCGCCGCCACGGCGAGATCGGCGATCCACAGAGCCGAAACAAGCGCCACCCAGGATGCTAATACTTGGATTGCTCGCGATTGCATGATCCTCCCCCACCCGCTGCTATGGGAAGCCCCTGCAAGCGGGCCAGATTTGCGCTAGCTCTACACGCGGCGCCGCGAACGCATAGCGCCGCCGCCCGTTTTCCAAAACACGTTTGACAATGGAGAAAAACGAACAATGCTTTGGACAATCACACAGACGGCTATGTTGAAATCTTCTTACAATATAGCTTGCGTGAGCTAAAAATGTCCGTACAAAAAAGCGGGCTGCTTACTTGGGGATCTCGAAAAATTCCATCCGTGGAATTTTTGCGATCGCAACGCAAAACTGCGATTCCTGCTTTGCTCCCTGTTTCAAAAAGCTGCGGCAACTCTCTATACCGCCGGGCACGTCGAATTAATCGAAGTGCCCACGACTTAGCGCTCAAGCAAGTGGAGTTTCTCTTGCACCTCTTTCCACTGATCCGCATCGGCAGGGGGCTCTTTGATCTGGCTGATCGTGGGCCATTCTTTCGCAAGCTCTGCGTTTAATTCGAGGTATTTCTGATCTTTATCCGTAAGGTCGTCTTCGGACTTTATCGCATCCACGGGGCACTCCGGTTCGCAAAGCGTGCAGTCTATGCATTCATCCGGGTCGATGACCAGCATGTTAGGCCCCTCGTGGAAACAATCGACGGGGCACACTTCAACACAATCAGTGTACTTGCACTTGATGCACGATTCGGTTACTACGAACGTCATGGGATCGTTAAAGGTCGGTTTTTTGCCGAACTAGCATTATAACCGGATAGCCCGGGTTTAGAAGACCTGGGGCACGTCGATTAATTCGAAGTGCCCGGTGGCATAGGGATATGCCACACATTTTTCAAACAGGTAACTGTTTGAAAAATGGAGCAAAGCAAAAATCGCATTTTTAACTTTGCGATTCGAAAAATTCCACGGATGAAATTTTCAAAGTGCCCCTTAATAAAAGCACTTGGCGCGCCTCCTCGCGGTTTTGCTCTTCGTCCGTAGCCACGCCGAAGCGCAAGAGCGCTGACCACAAACACTCACCGCGTTGCGCGACCGGGACCTGAAGGATCAGTCGCAGATCCTGGGAGGTCGCGCAATGCCCGACCGTGCAATGCGGTGGGAGGGAAGATGGGTCGTTTCATGCTCACCGCGAAAGCAGCGATCGGCATCCGGCCGAAGGTAAGTCATCCTTGAGCAACTTTCAGGTTAACCCGGCCATTTTGAGTTAACGTACGTCATAGCGTACTATTTTGACAAACCAAGCTACCGAGGAACGGTCGATGACGACACTTACCGCCAGTGAAGCGAGGTCGAAGCTCTATCGTTTGATAGACGAAGCGACTTCCACGCACACGCCCATTCTCATCACTGGCAAGCGCTCGAATGCCGTTCTTATTTCCGAGGAGGACTGGCGCGCTATCCAGGAGACCTTGTATTTATTGTCCATCCCTGGCATGAGAGAGTCCATTCGCGAAGGGTTGAATACACCTATCAAGGAATGCGCGAAGGGCCTCGATTGGTGAAATGGCAACTCGTCTTTACCAAGCAAGCCCAAAAAGACGCCAAGAAATTGGCCGCGTCTGGGTTACGGCCCAAGGCGGAAGCACTATTGGATCTCCTTAGAGAAAATCCTTTTCAGAATCTACCTCCCAGCGAAAAATTGGTCGGAGACCTGAGAGTTTGTGAAAAAACCCTCGCGAGCGAAGGAAGGTCGCGTTCCGCCGGAGCGCAGGAACCGCGGTGTATATTGAAATACATGAGGATTCCGAGCACCGCCGGAACGCGAGATCCCGAGCGCAGTAGGTTTTTTCACAAACTCTGACAGGTGCTTACTCCCGCAGATCAACCTTCAGCATCGACTTGTCTATCAAGTGCTGGAAGAGGACCGCGTCATTAAGGTGATCCGGATGTGGACCCATTATGAATAGGGTTCAACCGAGCTCCCAGCTCACTATCCGAAGCCATAGCGCCCTGCCGATCCTTGGGGGCGGAACAGGATTAAGACCACCAGGAAGCTCCCGTAAACCTGCCTCAGATTAGCTGCAACCGAACTAGGTCAGCGCCTGCCCGCACACTACGCACCATCAGCGCCCATCTCCTTGCATTAGGACTCGCAAGCGGGAAGCTCGCGTCATTCAGCTCGCGCTACCTCAATGGGTACGAGCGGGTGCCCAAGAACGTCAGACCAGAGAGCCCACGCAGGATCACGCGCCGTTAATAACCCGCCGATGCACCAGCGGTCGCGTATGATTGCGCCACGTGGTCCGGGCCGGGAAGCCCGGAGGGTTCGCGCCAGCGGCCGCCTCGATAAAACAAAAGCGCTGGCAAAACGATCGTTAAGAGTTGACACTTAAGTCATTGCGCGCAAGGATGCCGCTTTTCCGCCTTTAATTCGTTTACCGGGGACCTCTCTATGAACTCCGAAAAGGTTGCAGGGCTTAACCTGCTTTGCTTTACTGGCAGGGTACGGATCCTGCACTTTACCTGGTTCGCCTTTTTTCTCTCGTTCGTCGTTTGGTTCAATCATGCCCCGCTTCTGGGCTCCATGCGCGAGGCGATGGGCCTGAGCGATCAACAGGTCAAGACGCTGTTGATCTTAAATGTCGCCCTCACTATTCCCGCGCGTATCGTTATCGGGATGCTGGTCGATAAGTTCGGCCCTCGCATCACCTACTCGGCATTGCTCGCGGTCGGGGGAGGGCTTTGTTTCTTTTTCGCGTTCGCGCAGAGCTTCCAGACGCTTGCGCTGGCCCGCTTTTTACTTGGCTTTGTGGGCGCGGGCTTCGTCATCGGGATCCGCATGATCGGAGAGTGGTTTCCGGCACGGCAGGTGGGCTTCGCGCAGGGGGTTTATGCCGGTTGGGGCAATTTTGGCTCCGCGGCGGCCGCGCTTATCTTGCCGACCCTGGCGCTGCTTTTCGGCGGAGATCAGGGTTGGCGGTACGCCGTCGCGTTAACCGGCGCGATCGCCCTCGGCTATGCCTTGGTCTATTACCTGGGGGTGCGCGACATGCCCGAAGGCTCGACCTATTTCAAGCCCAACAAGCATGGCGGCTTGGAGGTCACGAGCCGGGGCGATTTCTTCGCCTATCTGCTGATGAACATACCGCTCTACCTCGCCCTCGCTCTGATCACGGGGAAGCTCACCGAGCTAGGGCTAGTGCCCGAAGCAGCGGCAAAGGTAATTCATTGGGTCCTAGCCGGGATTTTTGCCTACCAGAGCTATGGCATTTACCGCGTGAATGCCAAAATCTTCGGGCAACCAGTCCCTAAGATCTTCCGTTATAAGTTCAAGCAAGTTGCGATCTTGAGCCTAGCCTATCTCGTGACGTTTGGCTCTGAGCTGGCGGTGGTTTCCATGCTCCCCCTGTTCTTCGCGGAGACGTTCAAGCTCTCGCAGGTAGCGGCGGGTATGCTGGCGGCGCCCTTCGCCTTGGTCGTGCTGTTCATGCGGCCGCTCGGGGGCTGGGTGAGCGACCGTTTCGGGCGTAAGCGCACGCTGATGGTGGTGATGATAGGCCTCTGTTGCGGTTACCTTCTCATGAGTCAGATTGAGGCGACCTGGCCGCTTTGGCTTGCGGTGGCCGCGATCAGCGCCTGCGCCTTGTTTGTGCACCTCGGTACCGGCGCGGTATTCGCTATTGTACCGCTCATCCAGCGCCGACTCACAGGACAGATCGCCGGTCTCGTGGGCGCCTACGGCAACGTCGGCGGAGTGGGCTTTTTAACAGTTCTCTCCATTGTCTCTACCCAAGCGTTCTTCCTGGTGATCGCCGCCACCGCCGGGCTGGCTTTGACCGCGTTGGTATTCATGGACGATCCTAAAGGCGCCATGGCGGAGGTGTTACCCGACGGCACGGTCCAGATGATCGATTTGAGCTAGGCAAGCGCTAGCATGCCTGCCCAACTCGAGGTCAGCATAGGCCAGTTCTCCGAGCGGGGATTGAAGCCCAGCAACGAAGACTTCCACGGCTTGAGATTGCCGCCCGAGCGATTGCGGAAAAGCAAAGGGATCGCGGTTGCCATCGCCGATGGTGTCAGCAGCTCCGATAAAGGCGCAGAAGCCGCCGAAGCGTGTGTGACGGGGTTTCTCGAGGATTACCTCTGCACCCCCGAGTCGTGGTCGGTGAAGCAATCCGCAGAGCGCGTGCTCGCGGCTTTGAATACCTGGCTATATGTCCAAGGTGGAAACGGTCGTGACCCGCACCGCGGACGGGTGAACACCTTGAGCACCTTGGTATTGAAATCCACTACGGCGCATGTCATCCATGTGGGCGACAGCCGCATCTACCGGCTACGTCGCGGGCAGATGGAACAGCTCACGGTGGATCACCGGGTGTGGATGAGCCTTAGCCAACATTATCTGAGCCGCGCCATGGGTGCGGACACGCACTTGCAGATCGACTATTACAGGCTTCCTGTAGACCAAGGGGATATTTTCGTTTTTACCACAGATGGCGTTCATGATTACTTCAGTGATCGGGAGATCGCAGGGCTGGTGTTGGAAAGCCAAGCCGATCTAGGGAAAGCGGCGGAGCTCATCGTGCGCGGCGCTCTGGCCAACAGCAGCCCCGACAACGCAACCTGCCAGGTGTTGCGGGTGGAAAGTCTCCCCAGCCAAGACCCGGATGAGGTCTTTCAGGAACTTACAGAGCTGCCGTTTCCGCCCGCCCTCACTGAGGGTATGATCATCGATGGCTACCGGGTCATACGCGAGATCTACGCTAGCAAACGCACCCAGCTTTACCTCGTGCTTGACCTGGAGACCGCGCTGCGGGTGGTGCTGAAAACCCCTTCGGTGAACTACGAAGACGACCCGGCGTATATCGAACGCTTCACTTTGGAGGAATGGATCGGGCAGCGTATCGATAGCCCGCATGTGGAGAAAATGTACAAGCCTACCCGGCGGCGCCGGTTTTTGTACCACGTTACGGAGTACATAGAGGGGGCGACGCTCAGGCAATGGATGCGGGACCACCCCGCGCCCTCTTTAGAGGTCGTGCGTGGGCTGGTGGAGCAAATCGCGAAAGGGCTGCGAGCGTTTCATCGTTTGGAGATGATCCACCAGGATTTGAAACCGGAAAACATCATGCTCGATCTGGCTGGGACGGTGAAGTTGGTCGACTTTGGGTCGGCCAAAGTCGCGGGTGTCACCGAGATCGCCACTCCGGTCGTGCGGGAACAGTTGCTCGGCACCAAGAATTACGTCGCCCCGGAATACCTGCTCGGACAGACAGGGACCCAGCGCTCCGATATCTACGCCTTAGGGGTTATCGCCTATGAGCTTCTGACAGGCCAACTACCCTATCGGGTGTCTTCTGCGGAGTGGCAAAAAAAACCGGACTTGGGAAGATTGAACTACCGTGCGGTGACTTCCTCTCTGCCTGACGTTCCCCCGTGGGTCGATGGGGCTCTGCGTAAAGCCGTACAACCCGATCCGGCGGGGCGGTATGAGGCCCTTTCCGAGTTCCTGTATGATCTGCGCCATCCGAACCCCGGATTGTGCGACACTGTTCGTAAACCGCTGATGGAGCGAAACCCAGTCGCGTTTTGGCAAGGACTGTCTGGGATCCTAATCTTAGTGATCGTATCCCTATGCTACCTTTTGGTTCATGGATCTTAGGGGGCGCACCAACATCGTGCGCAAGAGTAGATTCAGCCCTAGCTTGGTGCGTGGGCGGATTTTCCATTGATGGCAATTGAATGGTGATCACCTTTGATTCAAATGCTTAAATGCGCGGCAGAAGCTGGCACGCATGCTGCATTTGCCTTAAGGATGCCTTCCTGGCAGATCTAACTTGGGTATACTGTTTGTGAGGGTCCTACGTCTTCCAGTTTGGAAGCGCCGGGTGGGCTGCTTCCAAGCTCACGAGAGGGGTTCGCGGAGGTAAGGTATGCAGACGAGAACACGCCTTGTAATCATCGGTAACGGCATGGTGGGCCACAAGCTCGTCGAGACCTTGGTGGGCTCCGCCGCCGCGTATCAATTCCAGCTGATCACCTTTTGCGAAGAACCCCGCTACGCCTACGATCGAGTCCATCTTTCCGAATTCTTTAACGGCAAGAACGCGCAAGATCTGTCGCTTGTGGCCGAGGGTTTCTATGCGCGGCACGGCGTCACGGTACACCTGAACGACAAGGCCGTAGCCATCGATCGGGGGAACAAGATCGTCACCTCCGCGCGCGGACGCGAGGTCGCTTACGACAAGCTGGTGCTCGCGACCGGCTCTTATCCCTTCGTGCCGCCCATCCCGGGCAGCGATCGCGAAGGCTGCTTCGTCTATCGCACCATCGAGGATCTGGAGGCCATCACCGCCAAGGCGCAAGCGAGCCGGAACGGGGTGGTCATCGGTGGGGGTTTGCTCGGTCTAGAGGCGGCTAACGCCTTGAAGCATTTGGGACTCGAGACCCACGTGGTCGAGTTTGCGCCGCGCCTCATGGCGGTGCAGATCGACGCGGGCGGCGGCGCCGTCCTGCGCAGTAAGATTGAAGCGCTGGGCGTCCAGGCGCACATCGCCAAGAACACGACGAGAATCGGAGCGGGCGGCCAGCACCCGTACCGCATGGAGTTCGAGGACGGCGGATCTCTGGAGACGGATCTGGTCGTTTTCTCGGCCGGGATCCGGCCGCGCGATGAGATCGCGCGCGCCTGCGATCTCGCGCTCGGCGCGCGCGGCGGGATCTCGGTCAATAACCATTGCCAGACCTCGGACCCCGATATCTATGCCATTGGCGAGTGCGCCGTATGGAACAACCAGATCTTCGGGCTGGTCGCGCCGGGGTATCAGATGGCCCAGGTCGTGTCGGCTCACCTCTGCGGGGACGCGGCGAGCTTTACCGGCGCCGACATGAGCACCAAGCTCAAGCTGCTGGGCGTCGATGTCGCCAGCATCGGCGATGCGCATGGCAAGAGCCACGGCGCGCGCGCCTACACCTTCAGCGACGAGCCGAACGGGATCTACAAGAAGTTGGTGGTGAGCGCCGAGGGCAAGCACTTGCTTGGCGCGGTCCTGGTGGGCGAGGCCGAGGCGTATGGGAACCTCCTGCAGATCATGCTCAACGGCCTGAGCCTGCCC
>JBOIEG010000616.1:0-2162 GCA_050740915.1 Gammaproteobacteria bacterium
GTCACGAGCGAAGGGAGGTCGCGTTCCGCCGGAGCGGAGGAACCGGAGTGTATGTTGAAATACATGAGGATTCCGAGCACCGCCGGAACGAGACATCCCAAGCGCAGTAGATTTTTTCACAAGCTCTCACTCTTCCAGTCGATGAGTTCACTACCAGGTAGGCCACGCTGGCGGCTGGCATCGGCTTTGACCGCACTCGCATCGATGGCAAAGCCCTCGCCACTCACCAAGCCTTCTGCCATGCATCGGTGCAACACCGCCTCAAACACATGGCGAAACGTATCACTCTCACGGAAGCGCCCGTGTCGGTTCTTGGAAAAGCTGGAATGATCCGGCACCCTGTCTTCTAAACCCAGGCGGCAGAACCAGCGGTAGGCAAGGTTAAGATGCATCTCTTCGCACAAACGTCGCTCTGAACGGATCCCGAAACAGTAACCCACAATTAACATGCGGATCATTAGTCCAGGGTCAACGGAAGGTCGACCTGTGTGGCTGTAAAACTCTGCCAGGTGTTAGCGTAGATCACCGAGATCTAAAAACTGATCAATCTTGCGCAGCAGATGATCTTGCGAAACGTGCTCTTTGAGATTAAAGCAATAGAACAGTTGTTCCTGACCCCCGCATCGCTGCCCCATCATCACTCCCTCTCCCCCAATGATTTACCCTGATCAGATCACCAACAGGAGCACGAGTTCCGCAAGTTTTTCAACAGAATAGGCCGCGCTCTGTGCGGCTATCCTCAAACGGTACTGCGCACATCTGGCCCAACGCCTCGGGCAGGTGCCCATCTCCACCCGCAAAGTTGTCATGTGTCTCCATCACGAGCTCTCCGATATCTTCCGCGCGTTTATGCACGCTCCGCGTCAAGTGCAGAAAACATCCAGCGCGCTTTGCACTACCTCTCTCTCAACGCACAGCGCGCTCACCCCAAGCGAGACCAGCGCTCAGGACGCCTGAAACGCGGCTTGGAGCACGTTTATGGCGTCCTTAAGAACTAACCTATGATTCCAGACAAAGCATTGATCTCACGGTTCGCTCAATTTCACGGACAGTTTCCAAGATTACCCAGTAAGCGCCAGATAAATCGTTACCGGCAGCCTTAGTAACTCCAAAATTCGCTCCTGTACCGGATCTCCGCGGTAGGCCGGTCAGTGGCTCAGTTGGGATTACCTTTGTAAATTCCGGCGAGTTTCTCCCCCTTTTCCTGCAACGCTTTGCGTGCGGTGAACTCCAGCAGGCAGAGCACCTGCAGACCGATGCTCAGAAGCCTGATGAGTCCTTTGACTCGGTTGCTGGAACTGAGATATAGCGGGGTCAGCCTCAGCGTTTTGCCCTTGTAGCGGGCAAAGCCACACTCCAGGTATTCTTCGCGGTAGGCCAGCACCGCGATTCGCTCAGGCTCATCGGCACTGTTGCCGCTCACTACTGTCGTCGTCAGCGGCATCCCCAATGGGTCTAGTGTCGATTGATTTATCTTTACCTGAGCCTACGCGGGAGTGACAACAAGCGAAGAACCTAGATGTAGCTACGCAAAATGCCGTTGTTCTCAGGTATCGGCGTCTATGTTCTCGCGCACCTACACCTAGAGATAAGGTGAATTCTGATGGTTAACTGCTCTGCTTGTCGCTTACTATGCAATTCCCCACTAAATCCACCAATCTCAACCGGGATCTGCTATTTTCCCTTGCTTGCCTTTACTGTACTACCCATCTTTGATTACTACCGCCGTTACAAGTAAATATTGTAAGCTGGGTGCCATCGGCCGTATTGGAACCTGGAATATCCAAGCATTTGTTTCCTATGCCGATAATTTGGCCGTCAACAACATTCCACTGTTGATTAGAGCCTCCATTGCATTGGAATATAACAACAGGCGTGCTATTGGCTGTATTGCCTCCTGCAACATCCATACATTTGTCTCCAAGCCCAACGACTAAGGCGGCATTGGCATTAGATACGCTAAAAAAGTGCAAGTCCTGCCATGAGAGTTACTGCGAATATTCGTTTACTAGGAGCCTGTCGGACTTAAGGCGGCACTTTTGATGTGCAAACCGATCGGATCGGCAATGGATTCAATGAGCGAACGTGCATGAGCCACTTCCGTCAATGCGATCGTGACACACCCTACCTGCTGCCGCCGTCGGTCGATGAGTGGCTACCGA
>JBOIEG010000617.1:0-26581 GCA_050740915.1 Gammaproteobacteria bacterium
GTCGGGCGTGGCGGCACATGCTTCGTCGCCGCAGTCAAAAAGCCCGGAAACATCTCACCTGGGAGAAATTTAAACGCATTCAGGCGCAGTGGTTGCCAACACCGCGACTGTACCACCCTTGGCCCAACGTGCGTTTTCGCCGCCTTCACCCAAGGCAGGAGCCGTGTGCGGTAACTCCGCTCGCACGGATCTGTACGGGGGGTGCCTCGTGAGAGGCATCCCTACCGTAACTAAAGCTACGCACCGGCACTTGGCGACGCAGAGCGCGATCGAGGCCCAAGCGCCGACGTTGGCCCTGGAGCCCTTGCTGTCTTCAACGGTGAGCACTCTTTCAAGGCTCGCCGAGCTAATGGCAAGAACCCGCCGCCGAACCTCGACCTCGGCCTCCAATCACAGATGCCCCTCCATCGCTTCGACTAGAATTGGGAGCAAGGGTTCGAGCCGCTTGCTGCACGCCCGATCGGACTGCCTCCCATAAGACAACCAGGGCTTGTTTCACCGCCTCATCATAAAGGCGTTTCCGTGGGCGTACGGTGGATTTTTTGACCCTAAGCCCTTCTTTAAAACCCGAATGGCATGCTTACGGTGATAACCGTTCACCGCCACAAATTCGTCGAGAATGTTACGCTTATCTGCACGTAACGCTCCCCGTGTGTATTCCGGCCATTGTGATCGCTCGTTCCGGGGCAACGTGATCACAGATTCCGAGGATCGTGATCATTAATCGGAGCGGAGCGACGGTGTGGTTTATTTTAGATCGTCTTTATAAAAATGGCTCATCACGGAATCGAGTGGGTAGTTTTGAGCATTTTAAAGCGCTGGTAGCATGCAGGTCAGGATCTTCAATCGCAGGTACTCCTCGTCTCTGAGTCCGTATGCGCGTCGTTGGATGACGCGGATCTTGTTGTTAAACCCTTCAACGAAACCGAGGGAAACTTTGTTCTCGGGTTTGCAGTAGGCAGCAATCCCATCCCAATGGCGATCGATCATATCAGCAAACTTCTCGTAGGGCTTCAGCCGTTGCCATTTCAGGCTCGCCCGCCAGTTGTCGAAGAACCGCCGTGCCCAACCCTCGCGTTCATAGCCCCACAGTTGGCCGAACGACTCCTTCAGCACATAGGCCGTGTTCAGCCGCTTGTTCGCTGCCAGCAGCGTCTTCAGCGCCTGACGCCCCTTCAGCGACAGGTTCTCTCGACGCGAGAGCAGCGTGTACTTCTGGCCCTTGATGAACTTACGGTCCCGACCTTTGAGTCGCGCATACTCGGCACCCTATCGAGTACCTCGCCCAGGTGACGCATGACGTGAAATTTGGATCGCCGCCTGCGAGGCGGCTTCCTTGGTGGCGTTGTAAAACGCTTTCCACATGTCCATCACGACCAAGCGGATGCGTTTCGAGCGCCTTTCCCCGAGCCAATCGTAGAATTGCTTCATGCTCGCTTGCTTGCGGTCCTGGCCGCCAAACCAGATCGCGCGGCATCGGATCAGGTCGCTGACTACGATTCGATAGTCGTGACCCTTGCGGATGGAGATCTCGTCGATGCCGATGACCTGGGGGGCGCGCACCGGCATGCGGGCGAGTTGGGCGCGCATGTACTGCTTGTCCAACTCCTTGACCGTCTCCCAGTGAAGGCGCAACTCCTGAGCGATGTCCTTGACCGTTGTGGAGCGACAGCGCCGGCCCACGTAGTAGGCAAAGCGCTTGGTGTAGATCGGATTGTCGGCCAGAAAGTCCAGCCGTTCGCGTTTCACCTTGCCGCAACCTCGGCAATACACGCGACGCACCTCCACTTCCAGATAGATACGCAGCTCCCCGCAAGCAAGATCGCGTACCCAGCGAAAGCGCCGGTCGTACCAACCCCGGTGCATGCGATCGCACGCCCCGCAGCGTGTTTTTTTGAGGCCCCTTGTAGAGTGATAACACGCGCTTTGGGATCGCCAAAGACTCCGCGCACCGTCGGTTGCGGTCGGAATCCGGGGAAGGCATACGCATCCCACAGTCGCCGCTTTCGTTTCGCTGATTTAGCCATCGAAACATGATGCCAAATTCAGCGACCTCGCGACATGCACGAAAGCCTGCAAATATAGGCCGCTCAGCTACCTCTATGGCCTCATATTACCCACTCGATTCCGTGAAGACCCATAAAAATAAACTGTTGTAAAAGAACGGGCAGTGGTCTCCTTTGCTCTCACGGCACTGTAATGGTCAAGGGGTGAATGAGTGTGGTCAACCGGGGCGCAGCGTTGTCCCCCGGTTGTCCCACACGTTCGCCGCTTGCGGGGACATTCACGCCTTGTCCACAGGGAGGCCGTCCTCAGCCTCTTCGCTTTGGGCTCGCTCGTTCGGTCCCGCTCGTTCCTTGGGGGCAGCGCGGGTCTGGCGCAGCGAGGGTCCTTTGAGCTCGATGCGGTGAGCATTATGAAGGAGCCGATCGCACAGGCATCGGCCTGATTCGGGTCGCCGATCACGGCGTGCCAGTCCTTTATCGACAGCTGGCTCGCGATTAAGGTCGATGCGCGTTCGGCGCGATCCTCGACGACCTCCATGAGGTCCCGGCGCTCGGGCTCCTTCAAGGGGGCAAGCAGCCAATCATCGATCGCCAGAAGGTCAAGCTTGGCGAGGCGCGTGAGCAGCCGCGTGTAGGAGCCGTCGCCCACCCGCTCCTCGAAACTGAGCTCGGCTTCTCCTCCAAGGTGTAATAGGCCGCGCCCCGGATGTTCTCGTGAGCAGGCCTCGGTGGGGTGGACAAAGCGCTCTCCTTTTCCAGGGCCACACGGTCGAGCCCGCGCGCCAAGAGTTTTTAACGCTGCGATAGCTGTAGGCACCGAGGCGCTCGGCGCGGGCGCAGGCAGCTTCAAGGCGCGCTTCGCCGTGTTGCCGACCCAGCCGCATGAGCCCCAGAGAGGCCCGATAGCCTTGCTCGGGGTGAGCACGGCTCTGTAGGATCTCTGCCACCACCCGCGCGGTGGCCGCTCCGCTTTTGGCGGCCCAGTCAATCAGGCGCGAGGGGGACCACTCGGCGTGTGCGCGGTGGGCGCGCGGCATGTGCGCGGGGTCGGTGGAGGGCTGCCCGCGCGTGTAAAGGCGTCGATGGGAGGCGATACGGCGACCTTTGAAGTAGACCTCGACCACCGAGGAGGTAAAGCGGGCTTCGACCTCCTCGTACACCAGGGTATAGGGGACACTGTAGTAGTTGCGTTCGATCTCGATGTGATAATCGATGTTCACACGTGCACTTTTCCATTGGCCTACCTCAAAGCGCCCACCCGGCAGCGCCTTGAGCGCGGGATGTTCGAGTTGCTCGAAGAGCGCCCGCCGACTCACCCCGAGCTTCTTCATGGGGCGGTTGTTGAGCGCCTCGAGCTTTGACCTTATCGCGGCGTTGAGCTCGGGCAGCGTGAAGAAGTGTTGGTGGCGAAGCACCGCCAATATCCACCTTTGCGCCAAGAGCACACCCGATTCGGCTTTCGCTTTATCCTTCGGTTTTCGCGCTCGGGCCGGGATAACCACCGCGCCGTAGAAGCGCGCGAGCTCTTGGTAGGTACGGTTGACTTCGGGCTCGTAACGGCATGCGTGAGTCAGCCCGCTCTTTAAATTGTCGGGTACGAAGATCGTCGGTGATCCGCTAAAATACTCCAGCATGCGAATGTGGGCGCCGATCCAGTCGGGCAGCGTTTGGGTCCGGCTCGCCTCGGCGTAGATGAGGCTGCTCGCCCCCAGCACCCAACGAAGAGCTCCACAGCGAGGAGCTCCCCAGTGCACGCATCGAGGAGGTGCAGCTTCTTGCCCGAGTAGTCGACAAAGACCTTCTCACCGACGCGGTGGCGTTGTCGCATGGCTGGATGCAGGTTCTTCACCCAGCGTCGGTACAGCTCGCAGAACTGGCTGTAGCGATACCCTCCCGGATGGGACTCCGGGTACTCTAGCCACAGCAAATGCAGCGTCACCCCCGGACGCTTGATCTCTTGGTGTAGCGTCGCCAGATCAGGGAGGGGATAGGGTGCTTGCAATGGCGCCGCTCGGCGAAAGAGCCTCGCCTCTCACGTCCCCTCATCGAGCCCATCGGGCTAGGGGCCAACCCAGCCCCGCCTCGTGAGCCCGCTGCACATAAAGGGAGACCGTGCCCACCCCCACTGCGCAGGCCCGCGCGATCGCCCGATGGGGAAGCTTGGCCTCATACTTCAGCCTTAAGATTTCACGTAATTTTCTCATCAGTAGCCTCTTTGCAACCATCGCCGTAGGTCCTCCTCTCTTTGGAGGACCTACAGTTCGTGGCTACCGATGAATGATCGAGTGGGTCGGAGTCAGCGACCGCAGAGTTCAGGCCTCGTGAACCTCATCACTGAGATCAGCGATCACGTTGCCCGGAATCCGCGATCACGATGGCCCGGATTCCACACCCCGAGCGCTTCAACCAACTCTTGACGTATAGCCATGCGATATACCTCCTCATTGCTGATCCCCGCTAACGAATCGAGCGGGGAACAATTTACGTGAGGCAACAGCTTCCGCAGGTAACAAATATGGTGAGTGAATGCGACGAAAGAAATAAGAAATAATTGACGCCAGACAGTTGACCGACAAGCCGTCTTACACTGCACTGAGGCGAAGCATCCCCATCGTATTAAGGAGAGCCACCCCTTCAAACGTGTGAATATTTCACATGTTCTTTGTGAAATATTTCACAGCCTAAGCCCAGCCACCTCTGCACAATGACAGCCGAAGTAGTGAAGTACGACATTAAGGGTGGACTCGCTATGCGTACGACAATCGACAATCCGAATACCGTGCCGGCTCCTGCTGGACCCTACTCGCATGCCGCACGAATCGACATCGGCGGCGGCTCGCTGCTGTTTTTGTCGGGGCAGGTCGCAGTTGACGATGACAACCAGATCGTGGGACGCGGCGACATGACTGCGCAATCCGAGCGGGTGTTTGAACTTATCGGTGCGATACTTGAGGCACACGGCGCGTCGTTTGACGATGTTGTGAACATTCGTAGTTATCTGACCGACCTTAGTTTGCGCAGTGAATACGCAGCAGTGCGTGGCAAGTACCTGACTTGCCAGCTGCCTACCAGCACCACTGTCGAGGTGCCGCGCCTGTTTTTGCCTGACGCCTTGCTAGAAGTCGAAGTTGTTGCAGCTATTAGCGGGGGGACACCGTGAGCGGAAGGACGAAACGTATCGCGTTTCTTGGTACTGGTCGGATGGGCAGTTTGATGGCAAGCCGTCTGCTTGCGGCGGGTTATCCAGTGACGGTGTGGAACCGGACTAAGCAACGCGCAACAGTGTTGATTGAGGCCGGTGCGCAAGACTCGGTCTACCCTGCCGATGCTGTCGAGGGCAAAGACGTGATAATTACCATGCTAACAGACCTGGGTGCAGTCACCAGCGTATTGTTTGGCAGAAATGGTGGGGCGCAAAGTCTTACAGCAGGTGCCGTGTTGGTTGAGATGTCAACCATCGGTCCGGCAGCTGTGGCCACTCTGCGAAAGAGACTGCCTGACAGTGTTGGTCTGGTGGACGCTCCAGTGCAGGGCAGCACCCCACAAGCACAGGCTGGTGAGTTAACAATATTTGTTGGCGGCACCGCCGCAGATGTTGCCGCAGTAAACGATGCGCTAAGCGTCCTGGGTAAAACCCATTACATTGGGCCGTTAGGTGCTGGGGCGGCCATCAAATTAGTCGTTAACAGTGTGCTTGCAACCTCGGTCGTCATGGTTGGCGAGGCGTTGGCGCTCGCCGATCGGCTCGGCCTAGATACCGACACTGCGCTAGACGCTCTTGCTGACACCGCGGTGGGACCACTGATACCACGGCTTCGAGCACGTCTTGGAGACCCAACCGCAGCACCCGGCTTCACGCTTGGCCTAGCCGAGAAGGATATGCGATTGGTACGTGAAGCCGGCGCTGCTGATGGCGGCGCTGTCGCTGGTGCCCAGAGCCGGTTAACCGCAGCGATTGGCGCCGGATTGGGTGAGTCGGATCTTAGCGCCGTGCTAAGTTTCCTTCGCTCACATGCTATTAGCAGCCGGTGTTAATTGTGAGTAACTGTTTGAACGCCTTGCTAAGAGATAGGACGACGTACTCATGCATTTTGAAACTACCGTGACCGACCTTGTCGCGCAGCGAGTTGCTCGGCAACCAAACGCCGTGGCGGTGTGCGACCCCGCCACAGCAGCGATGCTTTCCTACTCGCAGCTTTGGGAACGCGCCGGCTGGCTAGCGGCCGAGCTGATACATGTGGGAGTTCGCCCCCGTGATCTCGTGGCGGTAGGTCAGGACCGTTCGGTCGACCTAGTCGTGACTTGTATTGGCATCTTGCGGGCTGGCGCTGCCTACGTACCACTAGACGCAATGGCTCCGCCGAGTCGGCATGGTGAGCTTCTCGATGACGCTGGTACAAATCTGGTTGTCTGTTCTGCAAAGCGGGGCTGTCGTTACAACGACCCGTGGCTGAATCTACCGGCAACAGCGCGTGTTATATGCGTACCGGAGTCGATGCCGGCTAAAGGTTGGTCGCCCGAGACGGTCACCGTCGGTGGCAATGACCCTGCCTATGTCGCATTCACTTCCGGATCGACTGGTCGCCCAAAGGGTGTTGTGGTGCCGCATCGGGCGGTGGTGCGGTTGGTGAGCAAGCCAAACTTCTGCACGATAGAGCCGGGTTATCGAGTCGCAAACGCCTCCAACCCTGCCTTTGATGCCACTACATTCGAGTTTTGGAACACGCTGACGGCCGGCGGCACCGTCGTGATTTTTCCCTCGGTAACAGACCTGACCATCGACGAGTGGGTGGCGATGGTGGAAGTTGCACAAATAGACGTCATGTTCCTAACAACTTCGTTGTTTCATACTGTCGCAAGAGAACGACCGAACGCGTTTGGTTGCCTGCGAACACTGATTGTCGGTGGCGAACAACTTGAGCGCAGCGCCGTCCAACAAGTCTTGAAGGCCGCACCACCAGGCCGGCTGGTAAACGGATATGGCCCAACTGAAACCACTACCTTCGCGGCATATTTCGACTGCTCAATCCAGAGCCTCACTGATCTCGACCGGCTGCCAATTGGTTACCCACTGCAAAACACCAGCTTGCACTTACTAAACGACGACTTGGTTGCCGTGCCGGTTGGCCAGATCGGTGAACTTTGCATTGGCGGACCGGGCGTTGCGATTGGCTATCTTAGGCGGGACGAATTAACCGCAGCCAAGTTCGTAACCGAGCCGGTCACCGGAGCGACGATATACCAAACCGGTGACATGGGAAGGCAATTGCCAAGCGGAGCCATCGAACTTGTCGGCCGCGCAGATCGCCAGGTGAAGTTGCGTGGCTTCCGGATAGAGCTAGAAGAAATCGAGCGGGCGACGGTGGCGACCGGCCTGGTCGACGCAGCATTTTTGGAGAAGGTGGGAGAGGGTCCATGCGCAGCGTTGATTGGATTTGTGTTGCCTGCTAAACAGGCCGTTGCAGACGTCAGCCAGTTACCCAGCAGGCTTACGCAACTGCTCGCCGCGCGGCTACCAACTTACATGCTGCCGGCACGTTGGCTGGTTTTGACGAAACTTCCACTTGGCTCCACCGGTAAGGTGGATCGTTCTCAACTACTGACGCTGCTGGAGTCACCGTCAGGCAGCCAGCTGTGTGAAGATGACACAAACGACGCAGGCTCGGTTACCGATGGCTTATGCGCGTTGTGGCGTGAGGTGCTCGGCGTGCCTCGCGTACGGGCGAGCGACAACTTTCTTGAACTAGGCGGCAACTCAATTCTTGCGATGCAGCTTGCCGCCAGAATTCGCCAGCAGTACGAGGTCTTCGTGGAGCCGGGAACTGTGCTGCTCGCCGATACGGTCGGTGACCTAGCCGCCCATGTAAGGCAGTTGGAGCCGGCAAGATGACGACAACCATACTGTGTGCGCCGCTGTCACGAGCCCAAGAGCGGATGTGGTTTGTCGACGCCGCCAATGGCGGCAATCCCACCTATAACGTTCCGCTTTTTCTTCGTTGGACCGAGCAGATTGACGTCGTGGCGTTGACCGTCGCGCTAAACGTTGTGATTAGTAGGCATCAGGCGTTGCGCACCATATATCAGTTGCAGGACACCCGGGTTGTTCAGGTGGTTGCAGATCCGCAACCGATAGCAGTAACAATGATAGACCTTACTGGCGTACCAAACGCAGTCGACCTGGCGCACCAGCAAGCGCAAAGGCTGGGTCGCGAGCCGTTTGATCTAGCAGCTGGACCGGTGTTGCGGTGTGTGGTGTGGTGCGGGCTTGCCGACGGCGACGCGATGCTGCTGACGATTCACCACATAGCAGTTGACGGTTGGTCGCTCGCCCCACTACTCGAAGACCTTGCCAAGGCGTACGAAGCAGCATTGATTGGAAAAACGCCGCAGTTCTCACCCTTGCCTGTCTCGTACGCGCAGTTTGCAGCTCGGGAAAGACGCAGTGATGCTGATCCAACTCTTCGCAGGCAACTAGCCGACCGGGCTGCACAACTGCTCGCCGTACCAGCAGATTTGACTCTTGCAGGCTGCCGGCAACAGCCACCTGCGCCGGAGGGTTCTCGTTCGGGATGCCAACAGGTGTTTGTTGTTCCCGACGACGTACGCGCGGGTGTCGGTCAGTTGGCTCGCAAACTTAGGGCAACACCCTTCGTGGTGCTCTTCGCTGCTGTTCAGGTAGTGCTGCAGCGCTGGTCTGGGCGGTCAAAGTTCTTGGTAGGGGCCATTACGGCTAATCGCTTGGATCCGAAGCTGGAACAGCTAGTTGGCGTTTTCGTAAACACGGTGCCGCTGCGCTGCCACCTGGACGGCACCGCCAGTTTCGTCGAGCTTTGCGCGGCGACGCGGGTTGAGGCGTTTAATTCTCTTACGCACCAGCGTATTGCCTTCAACGAACTGACCGCGGCCGTCACGGCTGCCCGGGGACAAGGACACAGTGCGTTAGTTAATGTCGGGTTTGCTTACCAGAACATGCCCACTGCCCGCAACGGGATCCGGCAGCGGTGGGCACCACCAAGGGTTCTTAGCACCAACACGGCAAAATTCGACTTGTTGTTAATTTGTGAAGATGACGCCGATGGACTGACCATCACCGTCGAGTACGACACTGACTGTTACCCAGACGCGACCGGTCGCGGTGTTGGCGAAGACATGGTCGCGGTGCTCGAAGCCATGATAGCAGATCCCACCGAACCTATCCACCAGCTGTTAACTCACGGACCCAATACAGACACCCTGCCGGCGAGCCCGCCAAGTGCACGCATTGCAAAACAAAGCGAGCTCACCTTGCGCGAACCAGCCACCGACGCAAGCGCCAAACCTTCGAAAAACAAAGCCGCAACTGCGATTGTTACTGCTGATGAGCAACGGGCAGCAGACCTATTCGCCACGGCACTTGCAAAGGTAAGTTGGCATAAGGGTGCGACCGACCGGTGGCTGCCTGCGACAAACTTCTTCGCCGTCGGCGGTCAGTCATTGCTGGCGGTGACCATGCTGGCGGAGGCTAAGCGACGGTATGGCGTTGCGGTTTCACCCAGGGATTTCCTTGCCGACCCCACCATTGCCGGGCTTGGAAGGCTTCTCGCCGTTTGCGCACTCGCCGAACCCAATCAGTGCGTGGCGAACTTGTCCAGTGCTACTGTTGCTGGCGAACGGTATCCAGCGACGGAGGTGCAACAGCGGTTGTGGTTCCTCGACCGGATTGCAACCCTACGCACCGCATACCTAGTGCCGACTGTGGTTGAGCTGATTGGCCGCCTAGACCGTGAAGCACTGGGTCGGGCGGTAGATCTGGTCCTCGCGCGTCATCCGGCGCTTCGGTCCCGATTCGAATTGGATCGAAAGCAACGTAAGGTGTTTTACCGCACCGACGGAACGGCGCCCGCGTTGACGACAACCTCCTTGCCTAAGCGACAGGAGCTGCGCGAACACCTGGCAGCGTATTGTTGGGCTGGGTTTGACCTAGTCAGCCAGGCCCCTGCTCGCGCGAAACTTATTTCGGTTGATGACCGAACACTGTTGGTGTTGGTCGCCCACCACATTGTTGTGGACGGTTGGTCTCGGCAGTTGTTGTTAACTCAAATAGCGCAGGCTTATCATGCCGATGTCTCGAACAATCCCGTTGACCTCCCGGATCCCGTACACCCGGCGACGTTGGCAACGGTCGATATGTCGCGTATCGAAGGAGTCGCTCCCGTGGTCGAAAAGCTGCGCGGGGCGCCAACCGACGTGTGGTTGCCACGCAACCGAGCTAGAGGCCAGACGCAGGCCACGCTCGGCGCCACCTGCAACGCAATCCTTGACCCGCAACTAACCGTCCGGCTGCGCGCAGTCGCCACCGAAGAGTTAGGTTGCAGTACGTTCATGACCATTGCGGCGTTGCTGGCAGTGGCCTTGGCTCGCTGTTGCAATCAGCGGGATTTTCTTTTTGCCTTTCCGTGGGCTGGGCGAGACGTGCCGGCAAGCGTCAACGCGGTTGGCATGTATGTCAATACGCTAGTGCTGCGGGTGGAACTAAGGGGCGAGCCAACCTGGCGCCAAGCCCTAATCCGGGTTAAGGAAAGCAGTTTGTTTTGCTATCGGCACGCCGATGTGCCGTTCGATTCGCTTGCCGCTGCGCTGCATCCAGATCGCGACTTGAGCCGTCCGCCGTTAACACCTGTCTACCTTGCCCTTGCTGAAGATGGTGCCGTCGCGCCAAGTTTTGGCGTCGACATACAAGCTCTCTACCTACCGCTTGACCCCTTACACGTGAAGTACGAGCTGGAACTTGTCGTGACTGAGAACGATGGGCAGCTCGAACTTGCTGCGTCGTACGCTGTTGAACTATTTGCCGACCACACTGTGATTGAACTTCTCAATTGCATCATCGCCGCTGCCGTTGACCTAACCTCCGACCCGAATTCTCGCCCACTGTAAAGGAGAATGCTGTGCACGCCCCTGACATAGCGGAATCGCCATCCGTGTTAAGTGAACGAGAGCTTGTTGAGCGAGTGCGAAAAGCTTGGGCAATAGTGCTTGACTTGGCTGACGAAGCAGCGGTCCCGATTGACACAAATTTCCTTGAAGCCGGTGGCAATTCCCTTATGCTAATCATGCTGTGGGAGGAGTTGCACGGGCTTGCCAAGGACACCTTGAGGGTATCCGACTTGTTCGCGCACAGCACGGTTCGCTCCCAAGCCACCCTGTTGGCCGGCGGAAATAACCAGCGGCAGTTGGCAAGGGTCGGGGCTAGCGACCGACAGCGATTGCTTGATCGAGCTGATCGCGGCCAGTCAGAGGTAACTTCAACTGCGATTTCTGTTGTCAAGGCTACCTAAAACTTTCAACAACTGCGGAAATACCGGAGGGACGACAAGAGTGGCAACTAATACTGAAATAGCTGTGGTCGGAGTTGGATGCAGGTTCCCAGACGCGTGGACGCCGCAAGAGTTCTGGCAAAACATCGACAACGGCGTAATCTCTATGCGGGAGCTAACCGACATGCAGCTGCAGGCTGCCGGGGTTGCGGCAGAAAGCCAGGACCCAGACTTCGTACGGGTAGCAGCCACCTTGCCTGGCGTTGACCAGTTTGCCGCAGAGTTTTTCGGTTATCCGCCGCGGGAGGTTGACACGATCGATCCGCAGCAACGAATTTTCCTTGAGACCGCTTGGGAGGCACTTGAATCGGCTGGCCATCCGCCGGCCAAAGACGGCCCGGTGGTTGGTGTGTTTGCAAGCAGTGCGGCCGGCAACTATTCGGCGGCGGTTTTTGCGGAAAAGACGCGCCAGGCGGGGCTGCGGGGGGCGATCGAGGATCTGGATTTAACCGTGGGCGGTCAAGCCGACTTCCTTACCTCGCGGGTTGCTTACAAACTAGGCTTGCGTGGACCAGCTGTCAGCATACAGACCGGATGCTCTTCCTCGTTGTACGCAGTGCATTATGCGTCACTTAGTTTGCTTGCCGGTGAGTGCGATATTGCGCTGGCTGGCGGTGCAGCGGTGTTAGAACCGTTCCGTGGTTATCGGTATAAACCAGGTGGGGTGCTTTCCAAGGACGGCTATTGCCGGTCTTTCGATTCCGCTTCGACAGGAACCACGTACAGCTCCGGTGTTGGCGTGGTCGCACTGCGCCGAGCATCCGATGCATTGGCTGATGGCGACACGGTGTTGGCTATTTTGCAGGGAAGCGCTGTTGGAAACGACGGCGCGGACCGTTTGGGTTTCATTGCGCCCAGCCCGGCCGGGGTAGCTAGCGTTGTCGCCGCCGCATTGCGGATCGCTGATGTTCCGGCCGACCAATTTCGGTATGTAGAGGCACACGGCACAGCCACGGCCGTGGGTGACCATATTGAACTGCTTGCCTTAACCGAAGCGTTTCGCCAAAGCACTGAAAAGAGCGATTATTGTGGGCTGGGATCAGTGATGACTAACATAGGGCACACTGGATGCGCCGCCGGTATCGCTGGCTTTATTAAAGCGGTGCACGTCGCGCGCACCGGATTGCTGCCTGGCCATCCGATGTTCGAACGACCACGTGATCCTGGTGTGCTTGCTGACAGCCCGTTTTTCATAACAGCCGCGGCGCAGCAGTGCACCGACACCGATCGTTATGTGCTAGTCAATTCAATGGGAGTCGGTGGCACCAACGCGGCAGTAGTCCTTGGTGCGCCCCCCACTCCTACCCGACCGGCCGCGCGGTGCCGGTCGACCATTCGGCTTGTGCTTTCTGCTAGAACTAGAGCTGAACTCGACAAGCATTCACGGCAATTGGCCGACGCACTGGACCGCGTCGAATTCCCAATAGCCGACGTCGAACATACCCTGCGGGTTGGCAGGCATCACTTCTCCGAACGCCGAGTCGTAAGCGCGCCAACCGACCAGCTCGCCGCAGCGTTGCGACTGCCACGACCAACTGTTGCCCAAACCGTTCGGTCCGAACCGCGCCGCGCGATTGTGGTCCTGCCCGCGGCCGAGGATCCACCTGCCGCGTTGCTCGACCGATTGCTTGCGGCGTTACCAGCGCAAACCCAGGTGGTACGCGGGATGGCCGGTGCAGCATCGCAAGACAGATTCTTAATAGTGTTCGGTTCGGGTCAAGCGGAACCGAATAGCCATGTCATTGCAACCGAGGCCTATCAGGTTAACAAGCGAAACGGCCATCGTGCAGATGAATGTTGGCATGATGAGATTGACAAGGCGTTGACGGTGGCGTGGCTGCACGGCGTGGAAGTGGATTGGGAGACATACGCAGGCAAGCTTGGCCGCCGGGTGCCGTTACCCACCTACCCCTTTACCCGCAAGCGTTATTGGGCACTGGACCGACTTTCCCCAGCTGACGCACCCGGCGTTGCCACAACCGACGCGTTAGCAACTTCGGCGCAGACAACAGTGCCTGCTGAAACGGCAATGTCGGACTCACTTGAACAGGAGCTGGTTGCCCTGTGGCGGTCACTGTTCGGTGGTGACACGATTGGGATAGACGACGAATTCGGCGCGCTTGGTGGAACCTCACTGCTTTCCGTACAGATGGTGCTGGAAATCCAACGGCGGCACGATGTGCTGATAAATATTCACCGAGCGGGAGGCAGCAGGGCCACAATTCGTCGGATAGCCACTATCGTACGAGGACTGTTAAATGGTTCACCCTCAGCAGAAATCGACCCGGCTGCCGATGGAGACAGTGCACTGATTGATGCCGACTTGGCGCTGCCGCTGGGCCCACAGGCAACAGTAAAGACACCGGGTCGGGATGTGTTGCTAACAGGGGCAACCGGGTACTTAGGAGCTTTCCTCTTGCACGAGTTGCTTAACAGCACCAGTGGTCGGGTTTACTGCGTGGTTCGAGCGGCCGATGAAGGGGCAGCCCGAGCGCGCCTACGGACTGCGGCAGCTAAGTTCGGCCTGCCGCAACCTGATTGCAAACGTGTCCATCCGGTTGCCGGCGACCTGCGAGCAATTGGCGAAATCTGCTGCACATACCGCGACGGCGAACTTGCCGAACGGGTTGGGCACGTGCTGCATTGCGCCGCAAAGGTGGTATTCACTGAACCTTATCAGACTTTGCGAGACGACAACGTGCTTCCTATGGTCGACCTGTTGGGTTGGATGCGCAGCCACGGTGTCCAGGACTTTAGCTTTATTTCAACAATCGCGGCAACCGCACCGGCGGGCGGGGCAGATCAGCGGTTACTTGAGACCCGACAGCAGGCTCTCGATCCGCAACTTGGTGGATATGGCGTGGGCAAATGGGTTGCCGAGCGCATTTTGGAACGAGCAGAGCAAGATGGTATGCGGGTTAGAATATTCCGCCCCGGACTCATCATGGCGTCGAGCCAGACTGGTGCATGCAACGACAAAGACCTCATCTGGTTTGCGCTTGTTAGCGGTCTAGCGGTGGGTGCGCACCCGCTGGACGACCGAGCCATACCAATGTCCCCAGTGGATATTTTAGCCAAGGCTGTCGTGGAACTGGCGACCTCGCCCGGTTCGGTCGGTCGGGCATACCACCTGGTTGATGAAAAATCCCTGAGCCTGCGACGACTATTTGAGTTGCTTGCTGAGGTAGGCTTACCAACCCAGCCAATGCCATTATCGGATTGGCAACGACTAGTGGCTGATAAGGCACTGGCCAGCGGTAACGCAGTGCTATCTGGGGTGGCGCTTTATGAAGTCGAGGGACACGAACTAGCCGAGGACGGCGTGCAGGCGCGCGGCTGGCAACCGTGGCTGCGTCGCGGCAAACTTACGGCTGCAGTAACCGGGCAGCAACTGCGAAGCGGCCTTGCTTTTTTGGCCAAGCGCACCGAGTCGATCGGCGACTTGCTGCCAGCCTTGGCCGCGCAATCGTGTGCTCGCATCGGTGAGGTGGTGGGCAAGTGACTAATATGATAGCTAATGAAGCATCAGTAACAACTCATTGTGCGGCGCATCGTCTCGCTGTGCTGGGCGCTGGTGTGATGGGCACCGGGATCGCCACGCTGGCAATTGGCCACGGGCTGCCAGTGGTTTTGGTGGACATACACCAGGAGATATTGCAGCGAGCTCGCAGCAATGTGCTCAAGCAGTTACGGGTAGCCCAGCTAATGGGTCGGGTGCCACGTGATCGCGCAGTTGGCGAATTGGTTACCAGTACCACCATCGGCGATATAGCCGACGCCACAGCGGTTATCGAGGCGGTCACCGAACGCGCCGAGCTTAAGGCCAAGGTACTCACTGAAGTATCGGCGATGGTACGTCCCGGGACATTGCTGATTTCCAACACCTCCGCGATCCCCATCGACGAGCAGGCCGTAGCTGTGCAACAACCACAAGACCTGGTCGGTATCCACTTCATGAATCCGCCATATTTGATTCGCACAGTGGAGGTTATCCGCGGCCCGCGCACCGGTGACGGCGCTATGGCGGCCACCACCGCACTGTTAGACGCACTTGGTCAAAAGGGCATTGTGGTTAGTGACGGCCCGGGCTTTGTCATTAATCGAATCTTACAGCGAATGATTAACGAGGCTGCGCGGATCGTCGAGCAGGGCATCGCTACGCCCGAGTCAGTTGACGCGGTGTTTCAAGGGTGCCTTGGGCACACCACCGGCCCGCTGGCCACTGCCGACTTAATAGGGTTGGACAACGTCGTTGATTCGCTGCGCGTGCTTTACGAACGCACGGGCGACGCAGGTTATCAACCGAGCGATCTTTTGGTCACCAAGGTTAATGCGGGCGAGTTCGGCCGCAAAACCGGACGTGGGTTTTTCGAATACGAAGAGAGCTAGCCATGATTGGGTCGACTCAACATGTAGCCGCAAACATGGCCGCCGAGCCAATTCAACGCAGCCTGACTGCGTTTATCAAACAGAAAGCTAAGGTGTCCTTAACCTCGGACACGGACGTCTTCGGCTCGGGCTTAGTCTCCTCGCTGTTCGCGTTACAACTGTTGATGTACATAGAGCAGTCATTCAATGTGTCGGTAGGTGGCGGCGACCTAACTCTGGACAACTTTCGTACGGTTGATGCGATGACCGCGTTGGTTGTGCGGCTGAAAGGCAACACCAGTGACTGACGTTGTTTATGACGCGGCCACGCTAGTCACCCAGTTAGTTGGTGATCGGGCCGACGGTTGGGATCGCGATGGACGATTGCCCGCGCAGTTGGTTCGCAGGTTGGCAGCCAGGGGTCTACTTTGTGCGCAGCTGCCTACCGTGTATGGTGGTATGGGTTTAAGCAGTATGCAAAACGGTGAGCTCACCGCACATGTTGGCAGTCTTTGTTCCTCGTTGCGCAGTCTGATGACCTCGCAGGGGATGGCGGCCTGGACTGTGCAACGCTTCGGGGATGCGCAGCAACGCATGGCGTACCTGGCCCAACTAACTTCCGGTTCGCTGGCTGGCGTTGCCTTTAGCGAACCGTCCGCCGGAAGTGATTTATCCGCCATCACCACCAGCATCCACGCGTACGGCGACACATTTGTTGTGGAAGGGGAGAAGGTGTGGGTCACCGGTGGTGACTACGCCGACCTGTTGGTAGTTTTCGGCCGCTACGCTAATGGCGTCGCTGCGGTAGTGGTGCCCGTCGACGCGCCAGGAGTGACGATCCGGCGAGTGTCAGATCCGTTGGGCTGCCGGGCTGCTGGGCACGCAGACGTTAGATTCGATACGGTCAGGCTCCCAGCAGATGCTTTGCTTGGCGGTGCTGGCTTGCCGATGGAATTTTTGATAACGGCTGCGCTGACGTACGGCCGACTTTCCGTGGCCTGGGGTTGTGTGGGAATAATGCGCGCTTGCTTAAAGGCAACCACGCGACACGCCAGCAGCAGAAAGCAATCCGGCAAGCCGCTTGCCGACCACCAGCTGGTAGCTCGACATTTGGCCGAGCTGTTAGTGGCCGAGCAGGCCGCAACACGCTGCTGTGAAGACGCCAGCCGGTGTTGGGATTGCGGCTCTGCGGAACTGGGAGCAGCTGTCATGGTGGCAAAGCATTTCGCAGCAGGCAGCGCGGCGCGCTGCGCCGCCGCCGCCGTGCAAGTGTTGGCAGGCGCGGGCGCGATCGACGGGCATCCAGTTGCCCGCGCCTACCGCGATGCCAAGTTGATGGAGATTATTGAAGGCAGCAATGAGATATGCCAGCTGCTACTGTCCAAACACGCATTGACGGTGTGGTCATGAATATTGGTATCGGTGCTGTACATTGTCTGTTGCCGCACGAGCAGCTTGCAGTTACCGACCTTCCCGAATTCCAGTCACTAGGTCATGTCGAAGCGCAGTTCGCTAGAGAAAGTGGCGTACGTACGGTCGGCAGCTTTGATGGGGTGACGTCCGGACAGTTGGCTGCGCGAGCTTGCCAAACACTTCGGGAAAGCCTGACCGACGAGCCCGATGTATTGGTATTAGTGGCGCCGCGAGCCCCGGATGTGCTGCTTGGTTCGGACGCCTGTCGGGTGCAAGCAGATGCCAAACTCGCATTAACGTTTGCGTTTACGGTCGACGGATTGGGCTGCACTGGGTCTAGTGCCGCATGGGCGTTGGGTCGGGATTTACTGCTGGCGGATCCAGCCAGGCGCAGTGTGCTAATCGCGCACGCCAGCAGACCAACCGGGTTAAGTCGAGTGCGGTACCCCGTCACGGTTCTCGGTGACGGCGCGTACGCGTCGACGCTCGTGCGGGGCGGTCGGCCAGTGCTGCGAGCGCACCGCATGGAAACCGACGGAACGTTTCACGACCTTTTTCGGTTGGATTACAAACAGGTTCCGTGGTACGAGTGGCAAGAGCAGTGCCAGTCTGCCGATCGTTACCGTTTTGAACTTGCCATGCACAGCAAGATGCGACTTGCGCGCATGGTGGATGAAGTGCTTGCGCAGGCTGACATTAGCAAGGGCCAAGTCGCGGCCACGCTCATGCAAAACGTCACTGCCAGCGCTTTCCAGTTTTACGAGTCGCTGCTTGGTTTGCCGATCCATCCAGTATGCGCTAAACACCTTGCCGAGTATGGACATCTGGGAGCGATGGATGTGGTTCTAAATCTAGACCGACTCCTGGCTAGCGGTGAGCACTCCGAGGGTGATTTCATTTTGGTTCTGAACAACAGTCCGGTCGCGGCGTGGGCGGTGACGCTATGGGAGGTGTGACGGTGTCGGGGTTTATTCCAACTAGTAAAGACATTGCGGATCCGCCGGTAACCCTTAAGTGCCTGGTGTGGGACTTAGACAACACGTTGTGGTGCGGGACCTTGCTGGAAGACGGTGTGGTGCAACTCACTGACGCGGTGCGGCGCACAATCGTCGAGCTTGACTCCCGCGGGATTTTGCAGTCGATTTCCAGTAAGAATGACTACGAATTAGCCACAAGCTGGCTGGAAAAGTTCGGCATTGCCGAATATTTTGTGCTGCCAGAAATCGGCTGGGGGCCTAAATCAGCAGCGATCAGGCGGATAGCAGACCAGTTGAAATTCGCTTACTCCACCGTAGCTTTCATCGATGACCAGCCGGTGGAACGGGCCGAAGTTGCGTCTGCCCTGCCAGATGTTCAGTGCTATCCAGCGCACGCGGCAGCCGGGCTAACCGAACTGCCGGAGTTTCGCCCTAGGCTCACCCAAGACGCCCGGCGACGCCGGCAGATGTGTCAGGCTGGCTTTCGGCGCGATGCGGCGCGCAACGAATTTGCTGGCCCGGATGAACAGTTTTTACGATCGCTGGAGCTGGTCATGCAGATTGGCCGGGCAAGCGAAGAGGAATTGGCTCGGGTAGAAGAGCTAACACTACGTACCAGCCAGATGAACGCGACCGGGGTGCATTACAGCGAGGCAACGCTGCGGATGCTGTTGGCCGACCCCCTGCATGAAGTGTTGATAATATCCATGGCCGACCGCTTCGGTCCGCATGGCGCGGTGGGACTCGCCTTGTTGGAAAAGCATACGTCAGTTTGGCATCTAAAGCTGTTGGCCACCTCGTGCCGGGTGGTTTCCTTTGGGGCAGGCGGTGTGATTCTGCGCTGGTTAATAGATGAAGCCGCCAAAGCAGGTGCCCACTTGGCCGCTGATTTTAGGTGTACGGAACGAAACCGGATTATGGAGGTTGCCTACCGCTTTGCTGGATTCACCAACCAGGCATGCCAATGCCTGCAAGCGATTGCCGATAGCGAGAACCGCGGCGGCATCCAGTTACTGCATTTAGAACCAACTGCACAAACGCCTCCTGCTGCCATCCGGCTAATCGCACCTAACTTGGGCGAGACCATGCGAACCGGGGTTGTGACCAGCGAGGTATGTAATGTCTGACCGCACGCTTTACCAGTGGTTTGCTGAGTCTGTTCGAAAGCACCCATACTGCCCGGCACTGCAGACACCGGCCGCCTGTTTGACCTACCAGCAGTTGCACAACTGCGCCCTGGCGCTGGCCGAGCACATCCTGCGCTCGCATGGCAAAGCGCCCGCACGAGTTGCCTTGCTAGCGTCGCACAGCGTCGTAGCCTTTGCTGGGTATTTGGCTGCGCTGCGGCTAGGAGCTGCGGTGATGCCGCTTAACCCAAGCTTCCCAACCGCTCGCAACCGCATGGTCTGCGAACTGGCCGGACTCGACGTGCTGTTGGCCGACGAGTCGGGGGCCGGCCAGCTCGCCGCTGGTTTGGGTCAGGTCGCGCGCACTGTGCTGCAGCTGACCGACGGGAACGTCTTTACCGCCACCCCGTCTGTTGATTTACCCCCTTACGATGCCAGCCTCAATGACATCGCCTACATATTGTTCACATCTGGCTCCACTGGCCGCCCGAAGGGTGTGCCGATTCGACATCGAAACGTCTCGCCCTACCTCACCCACAACATCGCTAGACATAAGCTCGGACCTGATTGCCGCACGTCGCACACCTTTGACTTAACCTTTGACCCGTCGGTGTTCGATTTATTTGTCACCTGGGGTGCTGGTGCAACCTTGGTTGTGCCAGCGTCAGGTGCACTGCTCACGCCCGTGGAATACCTTGTGAATAATGGGATTACACATTGGTTCTCGGTGCCATCGGTGGTGTCGGTTAGCGCGGATTTAGGGAACTTACCAACGGGTCTAGTAAACACGCTTCGTTGGAGCATATTCATCGGCGAACCGCTCGCGTACGACCAAGCAAAAGCCTGGCTTGCTATCGCTCCCGGCACGGTGATTGAAAATGTGTACGGACCAACAGAGCTAACCGTCGCGTGCACTGAGTACTCGCTACCGAAAGATCCCGCTAACTGGCCGCCGACATCCAACGATACTGTGCCGATCGGATCGGTTTACGACTTTATGGATTACCTGGTGTTGGATGCTGAGGGCAAATCTGCAAGCGAGGGTGAGTTGAGTGTACGTGGACGGCAACGGTTCGACGGCTATTTAGATCCCGCAGACAACCGAGGCCGATTGTTTTCGTACGACGGTCATCGAGTTATCGAAGGTGAGGAGGGAGGTGAATTGACCGACGCGCACTACTACCGCACCGGCGACTTGGTTCGCTTTGAGTCCGGCAACCTCGTACATCTTGGTCGGCTTGACAACCAGGTGAAGATTCGCGGTTATCGGGTAGAGCTCGGGGAGATCGAGGCCGCCATGCGGCGTCATCCCGACGTTGGTCAGGCGGTCGTTATCGCAGTGCGACGTGGTGAACAGACCGAACTTACCGGGTTTTACACGGGCACCCTGCTGCAGCCTGCGGAGTTCATTCGTTGGCTGCGCAAGCATGTGCCGCTGCACATGGTGCCACGGCGCTTTCAACACCTAGAAACGATGCCACTTAATGCTAACGGAAAGACCGACGGGGGTCAGTTGCGCAACATGCTGCTTGCACAAGCAGGCGGAGATCTTTTAGTACGGAAAGGGTAAGCAGATGGCCTTTCTCAAAGATTTGATACCACCTGCGGGGCGGGTGCGCACGTTGTGTCTTAGCAACCTGGCCAAGACTGCCGGTCACGGCATCCTAATGTCGGTCAGTGTGCTGTATTTCACCCGCATGGTGCACATCCCAGCCGAACAGGTAGGACTTGCCTTAACTATCGGCGCAGCAGCGGCTATGTGTGCGAGCGTTCCTGCCGGGCGGTTGGCAGACATATTAGGAGCGCGCAACGTCACCATAGGATTTCTTTGTCTGTTGGGCGTGTTCGTCGCCGGTTACGCCTTTGTTGGCGGCTTTTTGGGGCTCGTGCTAGCCGCGAGTTTGGCGTTGATGGCCGAATCAGCAACCGACGCCGCTCGCGGCGCACTTGTCGCGGGCCTCATACCAGCGGGCGAACGCGTTCGGACCTGGTCCTACATGCGTTCGATGGCAAACGTGGGGGTGTCGCTAGGAGCGGCCACAGGAGCGGTTGGTTTGTATTATGACACGCGCTTTGCCTACGTGGCGTTGCTAGTGGGTGGCGGCGCACTGTTTTTACTGTCAGGTATCGCATATTTAGCTGTACCGAAGGTCCCGCCAGCACCTAAAAGCCAGGATAGCCCGCGGTGGATAGTGCTTCGTGATAGGCCATACGCAGCGGTGGCATTGTTAAACACAGTGCTGGTTATGAACGTCGCGATCCTGATCGTGGCGTTACCAATTTGGATTACCGAGCATACGAGGGCGCCGACCTGGCTGTTCCCAGTGATTTTGATACTTAACACGGCGGTTGTCGTGCTTTTCCAGGTGCGAGCGAGTAAGGGTGCTGACGACGTACCAGGTGGCGCGCGAGCACTGCGCCGATCAGGAGTGTTTCTAGCGGGGTCCTGCGCGCTATTTGCGTTAGCGGCCGGAGGCCCGCTGTGGGTTGCCGTCGCGGCGCTACTAGCCGGCGCACTTGTCCATGTAATTGGTGAAATGCTTTACAGCGCTGGATCGTGGTCGCTTGCATTTGGGCTTGCGCCGGATCACGCGCAGGGGCAATACCAGGGCATGTTCGGAATGTCTACCCAACTTGGTTCCATGGTGACCCCGGCGTTAGCGGTGGCGTTGACTACTTATCTGGGCTGGCTTGGGTGGATGGTTTTCGCGGCGTTGCTGCTAGCGGCCGGCGCTGCCGCACCAGCGGTGGCGCTGTGGGCGCAGAGTACTAGGAAGCCTATTCCCTCTTCCGCCTCAGTTGCCGCGGATGTGCTGCGCAGTGCCCAACCCGAAGGGGAGTGAATAATATGGACTTTAGTTTATTCTATTTCGCAAATGACAGCCGGGAGTTAGATAATAACCGTTATGAGCTCCTCCTTGACGGGGCGCGCTTTGCTGACGAGAACGGTTTTGCTGCGGTATGGACACCGGAGCGCCACTTCCATCAATTCGGCGGTCTTTATCCGAATCCGTCGGTGACCTCGGCAGCGGTTGCGGCGGTGACGAAGCGAGTAAAGATTCGCGCCGGCAGTGTGGTCGCGCCGTTGCATCATCCGCTGCGGATTGCCGAAGAGTGGTCGGTCGTTGACAACATTTCCGCTGGGCGGGTAGGTCTGTCGTTTGCTTCCGGTTGGCATGCAGCGGATTTCGCGCTTCGCCCAGAGAACTACACAAATCGACGACAAGTGGTGCTCGATTACGTGGAACAAGTGCGGCGACTGTGGCGCGGCGAAACTATTTCGGTTGTTGACGGGGTTGGCACGCAACGGGAGCTTGGGATTTTTCCGCCTCCCGTGCAACTGGAGCTACCGGTGTGGGTCACCAGTGCCGGTGGTGTAGAGACGTTCCGCAATGCGGGTCGGATAGGCGCCGGGTTATTAACGCACCTGCTGGGGCAGGACCTAGACAATTTAGCCACAAAAATTGCCGAATACCGGCGGGCATTGACCGATCGGGACAACGCCGACGGATGGCCAGGACATGTGGTGTTGATGGTTCATGCTTACCTCGGCGAAGACGACGACGAGGTACGTGAGACCGTGCGTGCACCGCTTTGCGATTACCTGCGCAGCTCGCTGGGGTTGCTGCTAGGTTCGCAAGTAGACGGTTCCCGCAAGATTGATCCAGCCAACCTCGCCACCGATGACATCGAGTTCATCGTGGCTCGGTCGTTTAATCGATATTACGACGACGGTGGAATACTCGGCACGGTCCAAAAAGCACAGCGGGTCGTCGCGCGGCTTGCGAGTCTTGGGGTCGACGAGGTGGCCTGTCTTATCGATTTTGGATTGCCAACCAAGACTGTGCTCGCCGGACTGGAGCACCTTGGTCGGCTGCGTAAGCTCTCAGATGCATTTACCGAGGTAGCGTGAGCAATGGTCGGGATAATTGATTTTGAAGTACGTTTTCCATCGGCCCGCGCAAGTGTAGCGAAAATGCACGCCGCATCCGGCGTTTCGATTGCGGACATTATGGCAATAACACACTGCGATGGCTTTCCGGTGCTCGCAGACAACGAGCAGGAGTGGCAACTTGCCGTGCAGTCCTGCAGGACAATGCTGGCACGCAACCGAGTGGTGCCAACGATGATCGGTAACGTGATCTACGCTGGTTCGGGCGAGTGGGAAACACCGTTTTGGTCACCGGCCGCCAAGGCAGCTAACGAGCTGAGCATAAACGATGCCCATTGCTTTGAGGTGACAAACTTTTGCAACGCAGCCACGGCGGCAGTGCAAATCGCCGCAGACAAGATTGCGTTGGGTCGCACCTCTTATGTGCTTGTGCTGCTGGGCGATCGGCTAAGTCAATTGGTCGACCACGGCGACCCGGACTCTAAGATGCTGTTTAACTTTGGCGATGCGTCTGCCGCGGTGCTGTTGGGTCAAGAAGACCTCACCTTCAAACTGCTTCATTCGGCGATGAGGACCGACCCAAGCTGGTGTGACTACTATTGTGGCGAACGGGAAGAATATCGGGTGCTCATGCGTCGACGAGGTCGTCGGCAAGGACTAGCTAATGCCTATATAGAGGCTTTCTCCGCACTTGTTGCAGACACGTTGGCGGCGCTGGACAAGAAAACCGACGACATTGCCTATTTCCTCATTAACCAAGGGGACAAAGGCATGCATGAACGGCTGTTGCAGACGCTTGGCATACGAGCAGACAAAAGTGTTTTCAACTATGACCGGCTGGGCCACATGGGCACCCCTGACACTTTGATTGCTCTACAGGAAGTACTGACGTACAAGAGAATGAAGACCGGAGATTTGATACTGCTTGCAACCAGCGGTATGGGATTTAGTTGGGGAATCACCGCGCTCGAGTATGTGAAATGAGGCCTAGGTATGATTTTTCACCGTATTAGCGATGAAAAGTTCTGCGCCGCGGTCGAAAAGTTGCGTGTCGCCGGAATGGGTACCGAGGTGGTCGGCCCGGTACTCGCAGGCCTCGTACAGCTAACCAGACCACGCAGCCTACTAGAGGTAGGGATGGGATATACGACCCCATTTCTCGCAGCCGCCTTGGCCGAAGTCGAAGAGCAAACGCACGCTGAGTCTGCGGCGCTGGCCGCCAAGACTCGAAGCCACCTTGCTGGTAGTGACACGCTTGATGATTCGTGGTTGCTGGCAGACCCACCACTTGTGACACCCGATTTTCACCTGACGCCCTTTCGATCCAACTTCGTGGCAGTGGATAACTTATCCATCGAGGGCTCATCGGCGCCGAGGGTGCGGGAGGTACTTAGCGAGCTTGGCCTAGGCGAGCGAGTGACAGTGATTAATGCAGACTTACGCGAGTGCATTGGCTTGCTGCCAGACGGTTTTTGCCCAATTGACTTTGCATGGATCGACGCTTGGGAGTGCCTCTACTTCTTTGACCACTTCTGGAATTTAATCAATCCAGATGGCGGTTTGGTTATTATGCATTATCTCGTGACTTATCCCGAAGGAGAAGCCCTGTTGCGGTACATACGTCAGTTTCAACGGGTGCACCCCGGAGAACTAGAGATGCTAAATTTGCTGGAGTCTCAGAAGCTAATGCAAAACAGTATTACGGTGCTTCGCCGAACCAGCGGTGTAGCCAACCGCCGCTACGCCGGGCCCGGCGGGAAAGTCCGATACACCGAGGAACTTAAACACGCTGCCACCGAGCATGCGCGACGCCACGATTACGTACAAATCGATACTAAGTCCATTAGGAAACACTATGCCGCCGCAGCTGGCGATACCGGCAGCTAGGGAACCTGATCTGGCGCTCGACCCGGTCAGCGCCGATGCGTTCCGCCGCGTCATGTCGCGCTTTTCCACGTGCGTGACAGTCGTCACCGCTCGCGGGGACAAATACCCAGTCGGTTGCACTGTAACAGCCTTATTTTCACTGTCACTTTCGCCGCCTAGTATGGCCATTTCCCTAAAAACCGGAAGCCGTACGCTTGACCACATTCGCGCTGAAGGCATCTTCGCTATCAATGTGTTGTCATGGCCGCAGCGCGAACTTGCGAAACAATTCGCGGTCGCTCCGCTTCGTCATAGATTTAAAGATGTCGACTTCGCTATGCGGGCTGGAGTCCCGGTCCTAGTAGATGCTGTTGCGAACGTAGCGTGCCAACTGACACAGGAAATCCCGGTGCTAGACCACACAATCATCGTGGGTGTAGTTGCATCGACCTCGACTGCCGCGGCGCAATCGCCATTTGTCCTTTACGAGCATGAAGCATATCGACTCATTCGGGGTGAACGCGGTCGCGCTTAAAGTGTAGTCTGGAAATATTTTCCGAACTCACACGGCGCGCTGATTCTAACTCGCAAAAGAGGGCTGCCTCGGTCATTTCTTCCTCCGCCGGAGGAAGATACCGATTTCCGATCATTTGAGGCAGTTGCGAACCCAACGCATTACCTCGTCACCAGGGAGCGCCTTGTCCAACGCGTCTACCAACGGGCGCGCTGGCACGACGGCAAGACCTTCCTGTGGATTGGGCGCCGCTCTCAGACGGGCCGCGGCGAAGGGTCGAGCGGGCTGGCGTTCGACCACATCGTGGAACGGGGCGAACGCAGCATCGGATGATGCTGCGTTCTGGCGCATGTCCCTTTACCCGCCAGGATTATGAATCGCTATCCCGGCCGCCGGGAATGGATTGAAGGGAGGTCGATCAAAATAAGAGTGCATTGAGGTATCGTAGGGCTTTTTTAGGCAGTTGGTGCCCGAGGCCTGACGTTACGCGCTTGCGATTTGGGGGGGGCTGGGGTCGGAATCGAACCGGCGTAGGCGGCTTTGCAGGCCGATGTTGAAACGCGGCCACCTCAACGTGCCGGTCATCGGAGTGGCCAAGGCCGCTTGGAACCTCGAGCAGCTCCGCGCGCGGGGTCTCTCCCACGTCCTCCCGGGAGAGGCCTGAGGAAAATGCTCTCCCGCAAGCGGGAGAGGAAATGGAAAGGACCTGATGATTTCACTCATCCTGGTGATGGTGTGCGCGATCACAGCCGGCTGGCTGGCGAACCGCATTCACGTCCCCTACCCCATCGTGCTGGTCTTGGCAGGAATCGGACTCGGATTCGTGTACGACTGGCCGGGATTGCAGATCGAGCCGCACCTGATGCTCGCGATCGTGCTGCCCGCCGTGTTGTACCCAGCGGCTATCGACACCTCGTGGCGCGATTTTCGCCTGAATCTTCGCCCGATCCTGCTGCTCGCCATCGGATTGGTAGCAACGACGACGCTGGCCGTGGGCATCGCGTTCAAATGGCTCGTGCCGCAAGCGCCCTGGGCGGTTGCATTCGCGCTGGGCGCCATCGT
>JBOIEG010000618.1:0-1015 GCA_050740915.1 Gammaproteobacteria bacterium
TTGGGGCGAATTGGCGGGTTTTGCGAGGGCTAGGCGACATTCCACCCGCGCTTGTCTCACCGGCGCCGGTATCCCCTCTCGGCGGCTTATCGCCGCGAATATCGAAAAATTCACAACCTCTGAGATCTGGCGTGGGAACCCGCAGATCCGAAACCCCCATCGCATTTATCCGGGGGATGTTCTGTCCTTGAGCTATTTTGGTGGCAAGCCCTATCTAAGCGTGCAACAAGGCCGCGAGCGCAAGCTTTCACCACAGCTCAGGGAGGTGGCCCATGATCAGGCCACTGCCCCGCTGCCCCCAGATGCGGTAAGGCCGTTCCTCAGCCGCCCCCGGGTGGTAAGCCTGGCGGAGTACGGACAGGCTCCTTACATCGTTTCCAGCCAAGATCAACGCCTGGTAGCGGGAGCCGGTAACCTCGTTTATGTGCGTGGCTTGACGGATACCGCGCCTCCGGGTTATGGCGTTTTTCGCCGGGGCGAGCCTTACATAGACCCCGCTTCCGGGGAGATCCTGGGCCACGAGGCGCTGCAAGTCGCCGATGCAGTGGTGAAACAGTTTAGCGATCCAGCGATTGCGTTGGTTACCCAGTCTAACCGCGAAGTTCTGGTTGGTGACCGGCTGCTTGCGGATACCGATACGGCTTTTCTGCAGTTTGTGCCTCATGCCCCAGCCCGGGAGGTCGTGGGGATCATTCTCTCGGTTTTCGGGGGTGTCTCCCAGATCGGTCAGTATCATGTCGTGGTTTTGAACCTGGGGCTGCGAGACGGCCTTGAGCCGGGGCACGTGCTAAGTGTAGTGTCCCTTAAATAACTTTACAGACTTTCCAGTGATTGCTATGGTCTCGCTCATGCCGAACACCCGCGTGGCGATCAAGTTGCAGCCGGCTAAACGCACGCCGCTGGCGACATGGGGATCCGCACACGGAACTCCGCAACAGGTGGCGCTGCGCTGCCGGATTATCTTGGGCGCCCTGGCGGGTCAGAACAATGTGTCGATCGCCGAAGAACTCGGCGT
>JBOIEG010000619.1:0-1527 GCA_050740915.1 Gammaproteobacteria bacterium
TCGACCACTTCAAGTTGGTCAATGACACCCATGGACACGCCGTAGGCGACGAGGCGATCAAATTCATGGCCGAAACGCTGAGCTCCACGTCGCGTTCCCACGATATCGTCGGCCGCTATGGCGGTGAAGAGTTTTGCCTCTTGCTGCCAGGACTCAACAGCGAGGGAGCAAGCGCCGTCGCGGAACGTATTCGCATCGCGGTGCAGCGGGAGTCCGCGATACGATTTGCGTCGGCGCTCAGCTTCACCGCGAGCTTCGGTGTTTCCACCTTGAGCGATGGGGCCGAGAGTCCGAAAGAGCTGATCGAAAAGGCAGACCAGGCTTTATATCGCGCCAAGAGATGCGGCAGAAATCGGGTGATCCGTTGGCCTATTAATCAGGACTCCGGAAAAGCAGAAGATATCGTTGTCGATCGCGACACCCGTGGTAGTTGCCTCGCCCCCAATCCCGTCGCAACCAAGGACCAGGGCAACACCGATGTGCCTCCATTGCACCTTGATGAATTCAGCGGTTTGCCGACGGAGCTACTGTTCTACAACAGGGTCGTCTACGCCATCGCGCACGGGCAACGCTACAACAAAGTGAGTGCGTTCCTATCGCTGCAGATCGACGAGCCCATGCATCCATTCATAGTCGACGAGGAGATGTGTAAAATGGTCAGCGGTCGGCTGAGCGCTATCTTGAGGCGCACAGACGTCGTTACAAACCTAGGCATAGAGAAATCTCCGCCCATGGTATCGCGGTCTCGTGAGAACGAATTCGGCATCCTATTAACCGAGCTGGACCACACCGATTCGGTCACATGGGTGGTAAAACGCATCTTGGATAAGCTGTCTGAACCTGTGTCACTCAGCGGCGATACAGTGTATCTCACCACTTTCATAGGCGTCAGCGTGTACCCGCATGACGGTGAGACGCCGGAAGTCCTGATCGCGAACGCCCAGGCAGCAAGAGAGCGCGCTACGAGCATGGGAGGGCGGACCCGATATCAATTCTTCTCGCCTGAAAGCAATGAAAGGGCATGGAACTGGATGCAGATGGAGAACCAGTTGTGCCGCGCTATCGATAACGATGAGCTTGAGCTGCTTTATCAACCAAAGGTCCACGTAGCGACCCGCATTATCACGGGTCTTGAAGCGCTAGTGCGCTGGGATCACCCCGAGCGGGGCCTGCTCTCTGCGGACGAGTTTATCCCCTTGGCGGAGAATACCGGCCTCATCGCCCCACTCGGCAAATGGGTGTTGCACACCGCGTGTCGGCAGGCAAGAGAATGGCTTACCCATTTCCCAGACCTCCGTGTCGCGGTGAACTTGTCGGCGGTGCAGTTTCACCAAGCGAACATTTGCCGTGAGGTGCAGGAGATCGTGGAAGCGGCGGGACTGGACCCGCGTCATTTGGAGCTAGTGTAGTGTCCCTTAAATAACTTCACAGTTAAGCCGCCTTCTTTTTCCCCTCGGGGCAGGGTGGATCCGGGCTTGATCTGCTCCATCTTGACCCGCGCCCGCTCGATCTTCTTGATGATGTCCT
>JBOIEG010000620.1:0-2883 GCA_050740915.1 Gammaproteobacteria bacterium
TTCTCGGCGCTAACGCTCAGCGCGCACACCCCGCACGCGACACCCAAACCGGACGCCTGCAACTGGGCTTAGAACCCGTTTTCGGTGGGCCTTAAGTACCTAACCTATGAAGGGACACTACACTAGCGTTCGTTGGAGTGTCCGTCTTCCTTGTGGCATGCGCGACCATCAAGCAGTACCAGACTGTGCAGCAGCCCACCGGCAGGGATCTTCAAACGTACGTCGGCGGAACCATCCTTCGCATCGAAAAAGAGGAGAGCCTCCCGAACGCTTTCGGTGGGGCAGATATCTATGGAGGGCGCCGTCCCAAAGGCTTCACGGAACTAAAGTACCTTGGCGTCTCCGAGAGCGGATCGATCAAGCTTCGTGTGCTGTCGACCGACATCACGACGAACGCGGACTGGCGCCGTCGCCTCGGACGCCAGGGAACAGCCACATCGAGTTCTGATGCAGTCGCCTTCGAGCACGACCCTACGCAGTCGTTCGAGATGGAAGGTGTCACGATACAGTTCTTCGCAGTGGAACCGTCTCGTGTTACATACCGCCTTGTCGGCAGTTTGGGACGTTGATTGCGTACGCGGTCTGACATGCATGACGCTGAAGGCCAGGCGTCTAACTAGCGGGTGAACCTGTCGGTCCGTCCTGTCACGGTCCGTGCTAGCAATTCCCCGCAGCGTTTTATCGCCCGCGTTTGAATGCGCAACGCCACCTTGTACAGAAGCTTTGGCTCAGAGTAGCGGCTATGCGCCGATTAGTGCCAAAAAGTCGTTGATCGCAAAAGGGATAGGTCAATTCTATTCGTCCATGGTAGCGCTTGATGTTGTCTGCATTGGTCATGATGAATTTCTGTAAATATCCTCAGAAAGAGATTTCGTCACCGAAAAACGGTTCTTCATCGCCGCCCGCCGCCTGTTTGATTTCCTCTCACGCTTGGCGTCAGCCAGGGCCAATATCTTGGATACCGTGACCCACATTCCCCGCCGCATAGAACCATCGTTCCTTTCCCATTCAGTCATTCTAGCCGTCCCCAGCCACCGACAGCGCTTCGCCTTTGGTCATAGCACCCAGCCGCTCGCCCTCAGAGCCGAAGGCGATCAGGCTGACAAGCAGACTTGTGTCGCCATCTCGAACCGCCAGAACGCGCTATACAGGGTTCATCTATCTGCCACCGCCCATCACCCCGCCCGATCAATGACCTACGGTGCTGCTTTACCAGCATCGGTTAGTTTTACTGACGTTGTGATGCGGCCCAGCACCGCGCCCACTAGGGTACATCTCTACTGCTCCTGCCTGGCAATCACTAAACTATGATTCATTATCCCATCCCTCATCGTGTACTCAGAAAGAGGGTGTCGGATTGCTTCAATGCTCTGATCCGGATAATAAATCAAGCCGCCCCCTGTCGGTATTCCTATCCCCCCTGCGGTGCCATTTAGCAGTTGAATCGTCTCTCTCAAGCTTTTCCATTCCTGCCTCTCATCATGCACGTTTACTATAAAAGGGACCAACTTAAAAGTATCGATCAGCTTGTTAAATGATTCTTCCACTTCCACCAATCCAAATAGGCCTAATTGTACTGCACCAGCTGAGATGCCTATCAAAAGAGTTCCTTCATAGTACCTCTTAATTATCAATTCTCTTAAGCCAACTTTGCTAAATACATCCCAGCCTTTCTCAACATCGCCTCCTGCCAAAAGGATAATGTCGGAGTCGTTGATGAATAACCCATCCTCCTCTGGGAAGGACGAAACAATCATTTTACAATCCTGAATTCCGACCCCTTCCATTGCCGCTTCAAAGATCGAATAGAATGCGGGATCATCGCTGTTGGAGGCTCCTACGTATGCGGCCTTGGGCGCAGCACGGGCGATCAATTTCTTGATAGAGTCAAGAAAGAGAGTATGTTTGTTCCTCCAAAACAGGAGTTGGCTATCAGCAAGAAGATAAATTGGTTGTAAGGACAAACTCATAATCAATGCATTGAATCTGAGATGGGAAGGACAATAGTCTAATCACTAACTACCAGATACCAGCGTCTCCGCGGTAGGGACGCCGGTTACCCGGCGCCTCCCGCACAGACCCGGACGTGCAGTTTTCCGCATCCGGTTCCTCGGTTGCACTCGCCACCGCGCAGGCTGAAACCATCACCGGTCCTCCACCTGTTTTGCTAATCCCCGCAGGGTAGGGGCATGGGGACACCGCGCTGGGGCCTCGTTGGTTAAACCTCGTGACGTCATGAAAATGGTTTTCGTGGTCTCCATCTACAACCTCCAGCGCTTGTTGGTTCCCATAAACACTTAGCCATTCTTCCCTGGTGATGGGCTTTCCGGCCGAGATCACATAGTGTTTATTATCCACCTCGCCCTTGAACTCGATGCTCGCATACTTGGCATGCATGTAGGGAGCACATTCTTTGGCCAGCTGGAATGCGGCTACAGCTCCATCCTCTTCATAGACGCTGATTCATAGCCATGATCATGATTTGCAGCGGCGTCATTCCTTTCTTCTGTAACGTCTCTCGCCAAATCCCTACCGCCGCGGCTTCGTCCTCGCCCTCCAAAAGTTTTCGCGAGCGTGTGCCACTTCTTGTGCCCTTTGGCCTTCCCGCGCCAGGCCGATATCCACCTTTAGCATCTCAAGCTCTCCGAAAAACAATCATACAAACTCTTGAGGGAATTGGTTCCGAAATTCCCCGCTCCCTAGTGTAGTGTCCCTTAAATAACTTTACAGACTTTCCAGTGATTGCTATGGTCTTGCTCATGCCGAACACCCGCGTGGCGATCAAGTTGCAGCCGGCTGAACGCACGCCGCTGGAGACATGGGGATCCGCACACGGAACTCCGCAACAGGTGGCGCTGCGCTGCCGGATTATCTTGGGCGCCC
>JBOIEG010000621.1:0-2024 GCA_050740915.1 Gammaproteobacteria bacterium
CCGCACGCGCCAATGCGGCCGGTGACGATCAACGGGGGCGCCGTCATACGTGCCTGGTACGACGTCTCCTTCGGCGACCTCGAAGGCAAATCGCGCCGCACCGATGAGCAGGGCATCCGCGAATCGCGAGAGCAGATCAACCCCCTGATCGAGCGCGAAGGAAAGCGCGGGGTCGCCGCGTCGCGGATCGTACTCGCCGGATTCTCGCAGGGCGGCGCAATCGCACTGCAGACCGGGCTCCGCCACCCGGAAAAGCTCGCCGGCGTGATGGCTCTGTCGGCCTACCTGCCACTCGCGGACTCGCTGCCGCAGGAAGCGGCGGCTGCCAACAAGGAAACGTCCATCTTCATGGCCCACGACGTTGAGAAGCGAGGTTGGGCTGGCGCCGCCAAGCCCAGCCGCGATGCGCATTTTCAGCGGTGCATGACATGCAGTTCATAAAGAAGGGTCCGGATATTCCCGAACGTCTCTTGCAGGCGCACGAGGACGGTCGCGTCGTTTTTTTCTGCGGGGCGGGGGTTTCCTAATTCGACGGGCTGATCAAACGACTGTACGTCGGGCTTGGCGAAACCCCTTCCGCCATTGAACAGGTAGCTATCAAGAGCGGGCAGTTCGACACGGCAATTGGTCTGCTGGAAGGTCGCATCGTCGGCGGACGTGCGATCGTACGGGAGCAGTTGGGCAAGATCTTGCCACCCAATCTTTCCGCACCACATGCCACGGCAACCCACGAGGCCCTGCTGACCCTCGGCCGAAATAGGGAGGGCCGCTACCGACTGATCACCACGAACTTCGATCGCCTGTTCGAGGAGGTGATTGCCCAACGCACCCTGCGTTTACAGACGTTTCAGGCCCCGCTGGTGCCCGTACCGAAAATCGGTGGGATGGGCTCGTCTATCTGCACGGTCTGTTGGAGGCCACACCAAACCTGCAGTAGCCTGGACCGTCTGGTAGTCTCAAGCGGCGACTTCGGCCTCGCCTACCTCATCGAGCGTTGGGCTGCTCGCTTCGTCAGCGAGCTGTACACAGCAAGCGAAGGCGTGGGTGTTGAATATCGCGTGCACCAAGCCGACCGATCATGGCTTGGCGGCCGAACTGTGGACGCTCTCCGCGCTCGCACGCTATACCCGTGAGCACGCCCCTGACGCGGGGCATGGGAGCCTGGCCAAGGCGGGCAAGGCCACGATCTGGCGCATCCTGCACGCCGGTGAGATCAAGCCGCATAAGATAGAGTACTACCTGGAGCGCCGCGACGCGCAGTTTGAAGAGAAGATGCGCGAGGTGTTGATGGTCTACCAGGAAGTTGCCCTTGCCAATGCCGCGCGCGCCTTGGGCGAGGACACCGGTTCGGTCATTACCGGAAGCCGGGACGAGAAACCCGGTGTTCAGGCGATCGAGAATACCGTGCCCGATTTGCCACCGGTGCCAGGGCAGCACAGCACCTGGAGCCGGGACCACGAGTACAAGCGCCATGGGACCCTGTCCATCCTCGCGGCCGTCGATTTGCACAACGGCGAAGTCATCGCGCACGTTCACCCGCGCCACCGCAGCCGCGAGTTCATCCTGCTGCTCAAGGAGCTCGATGAGCACTACCCGAAGGAGTACACCCTCCGCGTGATCCTGGACAATCATTCGGCGCATATCTCCAAGGAAACCATGGTCTACCTCGCTTCCAGGCCCAATCGGTTCATCTACGTCCATACGCCTAAGCATGGCTCTTGGCTGAATCTGATCGAAACTGTGTTCGGAAAAATGGCGCGTACGTTTCTCAAGGCCATACGCGTCAAGTCTCGCGAGGAACTCAAGCAGCGCATCTTGCAAGGCGTGAGTGAGATGAATCTCGCCCCAGTGGTTGTGCGCTGAAAGAAGTTCGCTCTGGGACTGGCATAACAGTAAGCGAGCTTCCGTCAATAGGTGTGTAAATAGCTCAGGCGGCTTCCCTCACAGACTCCTCTTTGATTCGTATTCCATCGGCATAGGGCGCTCCCTGGTAGACGTCTTTGAGGAGGTCTGCCGCATTGAGA
>JBOIEG010000622.1:0-8721 GCA_050740915.1 Gammaproteobacteria bacterium
ACTGTCCAGTATCGCAGGTACCTACGCTGCTCGAAGAGCTGGACCCCGATACCCCGACGGTGGTTATCTGCCATCACGGGGTACGCAGTCAGCACGTTGCCGAGTTTCTTGAGCGCTCTGGTTTTAGCAAGGTCTGTAACCTGGAGGGCGGAATCGATGCTTGGGCGCGCGAGATCGATCCGCAAATGGCTACGTATTAAGGCAAAAAGGGGCTTGAGGTATTGTGCGGGCGGGGCGTCCAAAACGGTTAGGGGCCTATGCTTAATCAGGGGAAATGGCTAAAAACGCCTTAACGCTCTCGGCGTTCGTTATCGTGGCGCTCGTTCAGGGTTCTCCGCGAGCAGAGGACTTGCTGGATATCTACCGCCTGGCGATCGCCGAAGATCCACAATTCGGGCAAGTGGGATCCGCTAAACGCGCGGTGGAAGAATTGCATAAGCAGGCCCGCTCTCGATTGCTCTTACCCACTCTTAATTTTGAGGCCAACATTAGCAAGAGCTATCAAGACATCACGGCCCCCGAAACTGGCGCGGTCAGTCAAGATTTTACCAGTCGCTTGTACCAGCTAAACCTTACCCAACCCTTGTTTCATTACGATCGCTACGTGGAGCTTAAGCAAGCAGACCAACGCGGTAGGCAATCGGCGCTGGAACTGGACGCCGCTCATCAAGAGCTCATGATCCGGGTGGCGGAGCGTTATATTGCGGTACTGGAGGCGGAAGATAACCTCGTTTTTTCACGCGCCGAGACCGCCGCCCTGAAAAGGCAGCTGGAGCAATCGAACCAACGCTTCGAGGTGGGCCTCATCGCGATCACAGACGTGCAAGAAGCGCAAGCGGGGTACGATCTGGCGCGGGCCGATGAAATACGGGCGCGCAACGGGCTCGATAACGCCTTGGAAGCGCTGCGTGAGATCACCAGCGCCTATCATAGGGAGTTAGCTAGCCTGGGGGATCAAATGCCGCTGGTTGGGCCCGACCCACCGGAAATCGACCGTTGGGCCCGTCGGGCCCGTGGTCAAAACTTGCGTTTAAACGCTGCAAAGATCGCAACGGAACTGGCAAAGGCCGAGATCAGGCTCGAATCCAGCGCTCACCTGCCGACCGTGGACCTGGTCGGCACCTACAGCCAAGATGAGCGCGGTGGTCGTTTCGGGCAAGCCGCTATCGACGCAACGACGATTGGCGTGGAGCTGAACGTGCCTATATTCGAGGGCGGCCAAGTCAATTCGCGGACCCGTGCAGCGGCGCATCGCTACCACGAGGCGGAGGAACGGCTGGAACAACAACGGCGTGAGGTAGAACGCCAGTCTCGTGAAGCGTTCCTAGGGGTGTTAACAGGGATCAGCCGGGTGCAAGCGCTAAAGCAAGCGCTTTCCTCCAGCGAAACCGCCGCCAAGGCCACCCAAGCGGGGTACTCCGTTGGTACCCGCACTGCTGTCGATGTGGTCAATTCGGAGCGCGACCTGCTGCGGGCGCGACGCGACTATGCCCAGGCGCGCTATGACTACATGCTCGACGGATTGCGTCTAAAGCACGCAGCGGGGACCCTGTCGCCAGAGGATTTAGTGCTGGTCAATGGCTGGTTCACGAGCGAAGCTGGGGGAGAAGGGGCAGATTTGATTGGTACTCGAAGGGTCGAGCGCGGCCACGACATCCACGACTAGGCGCACCGGCAGATCGCGGCAAGGTAGTGACGTAAAGGGATTACTCTTTTCCTGTTTTATCTTTGTGCGTCTGTTGTTCCTTCATTCCTCCGCCGAGAGCGCTTTTCGCGTTCGCTGTGGCGCGCACGATTTGCCGCCGGGCCGAACGGCACCTGGTCCGGCTTGCAGAGGTCGGCGAGGAGCTCAACCCATAGGTGCTTGCGTACCTGAACCGCCTGTCCGATCTGTTATGGCTGCTCGGCCGCTTGCTCGAGGCGCGGGCGGGCGTCGATGCCACCTTGCGCGATGCGGCGCACCAAGGGAAGCGGTGGTTGCGCGTCTGGTGAGCACAGCGCCGAGATCAAGCAAGCGCGCTTTGTGATCGTCTTCATTTCCGCGGCAGACACGGATCTGCTCTCGCTCGAGGGCGCAATCCGGCAACTGCCCGCCGCCTTCCCCGCCGTACGCGCTTTTCTAAGCACGCGGTTGCAGACCGATGCAGAGATCGACGCGATGCTGGCGGATGTCGGGGCTGACGCTCGGATCTTCGTGGTACGCGTGCTCGGCGGTCGGTCCTTTTTCGAGCGCGGCTTCGAGCGGCTGCGCGAGCTTTGCGAAAGTAGACAACGCCTGCTGCTCGCTTTCCCGGGAGACCAGCACCCGGATCCGGAGCTTGCGGCGCTCTCGAACGTCCCGCTCGCCGATCTGAGCGCCGCATTCGAATATCTGATAGCGGGCGGGGCGGCGAACTACAAGGACCTGCTGCTCTTTCTGGCGGATATCTACCTCTCGACCGCCTACGGGTTTGCAGCGCCCGCACCGGCCCCGAGCGACGGCCTTTACCACCCGGATGCTTCCGACACCCTCGCCTGTGCCACCCGTGGCCTGAAGGCTTTCCGCCGCGCCCATTGGACGGAAGGAAGACCCGCTATCGGCGTGCTCTTCTACCGGGCACACTGGCAGAGTGGAAATCTGGCTGTGGTCGATGCTCTGGTGCGCGAGATCGAGAGCCACGAGTGCAACGTGTTGCCCGTTTTCTGCTACAGCCTCCGCGACGAGGTAGTCCACGCTGACGGCGCTCCCCGTGCCTACTCCCATTATTTCAGTGAGGGTAGCCATGCGAGCGTGGATTGTATTGTCAGCCTGCTCAGCTACGCGCTGGCCGAGCTGCAGCACGGTGAGCGGACCACGCGAGCCGGCAGTGCGGCGCCGGACTACACCACGACTCTGGGAATCCCGGTCATTCAAGCCATCACGACCTCGCTCACGGTTGAGGAATGGCGCGCCAGCGAGCGCGGGATCACACCGCTCGATGCGGCGATGAACGTCGTCATGCCGGAGTTCGATGGACGGATCATCAGCGCACCGCTGACGTTCAAACACGAGGCGGCCGGAGCCAGTCGCAAGCACGTCGAGGTGCGCCGCTCGGTCAGCACGGCCAATCGCCTCCAAGCAGTGGCTGCGCTCGCCCTACGTCATGCAGAGCTTCGCCGCAAACCGAACGCCGAAAAGCGACTCTGCATCATGTTAACAAACTTCGCCAACAAGCAGGGGCGCATCGGCGGTGCGGTGGGTCTCGACACACCCGCGTCCGTCATCGAGCTTTTACGCGCGCTCAAGCAGAGAGGCTACCGGATCGGCGAGATCCCACCGGATGGCGATGCCTTGATGGCCGAGCTCATCGCAAGCGGCGGCTACGATCAAGACTTCCTCACCGACGAACAGATGCGGCGCGCGACCGCCCGCTATGCGGGGGCGCGCTACGCGCAATGGTTTGGCGAGTTTCCCGCACAGAATCAGTCTGCGCTGCGCCAGGCCTGGGGAGAACCGCCGGGCGAGGTGTACCGCGACGGCGATCACGTCTATGTCGCGGGCTTGCGATTCGGGAACGTGTTGGTGATGATCCAGCCGCCGCGCGGCTTCGGCGAAAACCCACTCGCTGTCTATCACAGCGGCGACCTCATCCCGACCCATCAGTACCTGGGTGCGTACCGTTGGCTGCGCGAGGAATTCCGAGCCGATGCCCTCGTCCACTGCGGCAAGCACGGCACCCTCGAATGGTTGCCGGGCAAGGGCCTCGGTTTATCGGAGGCGTGTTACCCCGAGCTCGCCATCGGTGATATCCCGGTCTTCTATCCCTTCATCGTGAATGATCCGGGCGAGGGCACGCAGGCCAAGCGGCGCATGCATGCCTGCATCATCGATCATTTGATCCCGCCGATGACACGTGCCGAGACTTATGATGATCTCGCGCGCTTGCAGCAACTCCTCGGCGACTACGCCCATGCCGAGCGCATCGATCCCGACAAGCTTCCGCTCATCCGGCAGGCGATCTGGGAGGTTGTGGTAGGTGCCAAGCTGCACCATGACCTCGGGCTAACCGAGCAGCCACGGCAGCAGGAGTACGGTGCGTTTATCCAGCACATCGACGGCTATCTGTGCGAGATCGGAGACATGCAGATCCGTGACGGCCTGCACGTGCTCGGCCGCGCGCCTGAAGGTACAGGGCTCGTCGACCTAGCCCTGGCGCTGGTGCGCGTGGATATGCCGAAGCTGATGGGCCTGCGCCGCGCGCTCGCGACCGATCTCGGCTTGGACTACGATCGGGTAAGCAACACGGCCGATCTCGGCACGCCGTGGGGCGCCCCGGACGACAAGGCCCCGGCTTTCTTCGCGCACTTGCAGGAAGGCACTCCGTATCGTACCCAGGGGGACATCCTAAACGCCATCGAGCGCTTCGCTCGATGCATGGTCGCGCGACTGGCGGCTGGCGATTTCGATCCCAAAGCCATTGGGAACACCCTGAATGCCTTCGATTTACCTGCGCATGGCCGGGTGGTGGCCACCCTCGGCGCGCTGGCCCATCGGATCGTGCCTGATCTACGCCGCGCTACGGATGAAATCAGCAACCTGCTCGATGGTCTCGAAGGCCGTTTCGTACCGGCCGGGCCGAGCGGCGCGCCGACCCGCGGCATGGCCGACGTGCTGCCTACCGGCCGCAACTTCTATTCGGTCGATGTGCGCGCCGTGCCTTCTGTCTTCGCCTGGAAGGTCGGGAGCCGGCTCGGCGCGGAGCTGTTGAACCGCCACCTGGAAAAAGCGGGCCGCTACCCCGAGTCCGTCGGCATCACCATTTGGGGCACCTCCAACATGCGCACTCAAGGCGATGACATCGCCGAGGTGCTGTGGCTGCTCGGGGTGCGCCCGCTGTGGCAGGAGGAGAACCGGCGCGTCGCGGATCTCGAGGTGATCCCGCTGGAGGATCTCGGCCGGCCGCGCATCGATGTCACCGTACGCATGTCCGGATTCTTCCGCGACGCCTTTCCGGGCGTCGTAAAGCTCTTGGACCGGGCGATCAATCTGGTCGCCGATCGGGATGAGCCGGACGAGCGGAACTTCGTTCGCCGCCATGCCTGGGCTGAGGAGGCCGTTCTCATCACCAGGGGGCAGCCTGGCGATGTCGCGCGCATGCGCTCGCGGTTCCGGCTCTTCAGCAACAAACCGGGAGCTTACGGCACGGGTATACTTTCCGCCTTGAGCGAACAGAATTGGGAGACCAGCGAGGATCTCGCCCGCATCTACCTCGAGTGGGGCAGCTTTGCTTATACCGGTGAGATATATGGCGAGCCGGCCGGCGACGAGTTTCGAGCCCGGCTGGCGGCCGTCGAGATCGCGGTCCAAAATCAGGATAACCGAGAGCATGATATCTTCGATAGCGATGACTACCTGCAATTCCATGGCGGTATGATCGCCGCCATTCGCGCGCTGAGCGGCCGGCAGCCGCTGGCGATGTTCGGCGATTCCTCGGACCCCGAGCGGGCGCGGGTACGTGATCTCGAAGAAGAGGCGCGGCGCGTCTTTCGATCTCGCGTCGCCAATCCGAGATGGCTCTCCGCCATGCGCCGCCACGGTTACAAGGGGGGGCTGGAGATGGCCGCGACAGTGGATTATTTGTTCGGCTACGATGCGACCGCCGGTGTGATCGAGGATTGGATGTATGAGCAGGTGGCGGAGAAATACGTCTTTGATGCCGAGAGCCGGGAGTTCCTGGAGCGCAGCAATCCCTGGGCGCTGCACGAGATGGCCGGGCGCCTCTTGGAGGCCCACGCGCGCCGCATGTGGGCCGCCCCCGAAGACGACACGATCGCCTGCCTGCAGGCGGCCTATCTCGCCAGCGAGGGCGTGCTGGAAGCGAAGGGAACGGAGGACGCGCAGTGACCCGGCCGCTGTTTCCCTACACGGCCATCGTCGGCCAGGAGGCGATGCAGCGGGCGCTCATCTTTAACGCGATAGACGCCTCCATCGGTGGGGTCTTAATCAGCGGGACGCGCGGCACTGCCAAGTCCACCGCGGCGCGCTCGCTCGCTCGGCTCTTGCCGGAGATCGAGGCCGTCGCGGCCGATCCGTTCCAGTCGGCCCCGGATGCGGCTCAGCACGATCAGGTGGTACGCATCGCCACACCATTCGTCAACCTCCCCATCGGCGCCACCGAGGACAGCGTGCTTGGCACCCTCGACATCGAGCGGGTGTTGAAGACCGGCGAGCGCCGCTTTACGCCGGGCTTGCTCGCGCGAGCGAACCGCGGTGTGCTCTATGTGGATGAGGTGAACCTGCTGCCGGATCATCTAGTCGATTGCCTGTTGGACGCGGTGGCGATGGGCGTCAATCGGGTGGAGCGCGAGGGGCTTTCCTTCGAGCACGAGGCGCGCGTGATCCTGGTGGGGACGATGAACCCGGAAGAGGGCGAGCTGCGCCCGCAGCTACTGGACCGGTTCGGTCTCTGCGCCGGGGTGAACGGGCACCTCGAACCCGAAGAGCGCAAGGAGGTGATCCGACGGCGCATCGCCTTCGACGCCGATGCGCACGCCTTCGCCGCGCACTGGGCCAGACCCGAACGCGACCTGGGCAGGCGCATCGCGCAAGCCCGCGCGCGCCTTGCGCAGGTGCGAGTCCCCGAAAAGCGCTTGGACCAGATCGCGCAGCTGTGTGCCGCCGTCGGGGTAGAGGGTCTGCGCGCCGACATCGTGATCTATAAGACATCGTGCACCATTGCTGCCTTCGATGGGCGTGATACCGTGATCTCAGCAGACGTGCAGGAGGCGCAAGCATTGGCGCTTGCCCACCGCCGCCCCGCGACGCACCCTGCCCCCCCGCCCGGCGCGGGGCCCTCTGGAGCGCCACCTGACCTACCGCTGCCAAGCCTGCCGCCGCGCACCGCATCGCCAACCCCGTCCTCCTCATGCTCGGCGCCGCAGGCACCGAGCGAAGCACAGCGCCAAGAGGCCGAAGCCGATGGCCATACCCCCAACCGCGCTGGGACCGGATCGCACCATTTTTCGATCGGCCACGGGGTGAACATCGCGCTCACGCCCAAGTGGGGACATGCGCGAGGGAACTGCGTGCATGGCAAGCGGATCCCCGCGAGCGCCCGCGAGCGCCGCGGCGCGTTGGTTCGCGCCCTGATCCCACGTGCGGGCGAGGCATTGGATCTCGCGATAGGCGCCACTTTGCGGGCCGCTGCCCTGGAGAGGGCGCGAACACCCACGGCTGTTGCGCTCCCTTTGGAAGTACTGCCACGGCACTGGCGGGTCAAACAGCGCCGCACGCGCATCTGCAATCTGGTCGTCTTTGTCGTCGACGCCTCGGGCTCGATGGCGGCCAGTGCCCGGATGCGGGCGGCGAAGGGCGCGGTGTGCGCCTTGCTTGAGGAGGCCTATCGCAAGCGCGACTATCTGAGTCTCATCACCTTTCGCGGCGATGGCGCGACGCGCTTGTTGCCGCCGACGCGCAGCGCCGTATTCGCCTACCGGCGGCTCGCCGAGTTACCGACCGGGGGGCGAACCCCGCTCGCGCAAGGGCTCCGGCTCGCGCGCTCTGAGGTCGCGCGGCAGCGGCTCAAGGACACGAGCCTCCATCCCTTTCTGGTGCTCGTGACCGATGGCCGCGCCACCGTTCCAGAGGGCGTAGCACTGGCTGCGGCGCTCGCGGAATCGGATCGCTTGCGCGAGCAACAGGTCCCGAGCCTCGTGATAGACACGGAGACGGGCTGGCTGCGCTTGCGTCAGGCGCAGCGGATCGGCGAGCGCTTGGGAGCGACCTATCGTCACATCTCGGACTTGCCGCCTAAGGCCTGGAGCCACGTCGTACGCGAGTGGATAGCGGCTACGGAACGGATTTCACCGCGGCCGGCTGCATGACGGTGCGCCCTCCGATCCGCGCCTGGCTGTGGCTGGCAACGGCTGTCCTGCTTGTGCTGCCTGCAGCTTCGCTCAGGGCGGGGAAGCAAGAGACGTGGCGCCTATGAACGGCGGTTTTCCGCGGGCCATCGCGCAGCCCGACGGCGGCAAGCGAGTCATAACGCACCGCCCGGTGCGGATCCTGTCGCTCTCGCTCGGCACGGACGAGATCCTATGTGCGCTCGCCGATCCGGATCGCATCGTGGCCCTGTCGAGGCGCTGGTTGATTCCAACAACGAACACGCCTTTACAATGTGTGATGGCGCCCTCCGTCGCCGGCGCGCCGTCCTCCTCCCCGTGGCCCGTGGTTACTGATGCAGCCACGCGCGCACCACGGACAGCATGTGGCCGGTATCGACGGGTTTCGACAGGTAGTCCCAGGCGCCTGCCTCGATGCACTTCTCTCGGTCACCCTTCATCTCCTTCGCCGTCACGGCGATGATCGGCAGGTCCCGGCACGCGGGGATCTTACGGGCCGCCTGCATGGTCGCGATGCCGTCCATCTCCGGCATCATGATATCCATTAACACGATATCGATGTCCCGCTCCTTGCCCAAGATCTGGAGGGCGTCACGGCCGTTGTCGGCCGAAACAATGCGCATGCCGTGCTCCTCGAGCACGGTCGCGAGCGCGAAGATATTGCGCATATCGTCATCGACGATGAGGACCTGCTTGCCCACCATGATCTTGTCGGACTGGTGCAACTCTTCGAGCATTCGTGTCCTTCCGGTAAGCCTGCATGAATTCCGCTGAGGTTCTTGATATCGTCAGTTGCCGCTTTAGGAGTGCAGGAAGGACAGCTGATGGTAGCCGCAAAGATACGGGCGGGTACACCCGCAC